>CAYXDL010000029.1:7325-11859 GCA_964463775.1 uncultured Hyphomicrobiales bacterium | reverse complement strand
GTACTGGAAAATGAGCATCGATCTGTCCCGCCCTCTGGTGACGGCCATGGGGCAGCATGACCCGCTGGATGGCTATGTCACCCTGAGCGCCCTGATCAGAACCATGGAGGAAACGGGGATAATCCCGACGCCGGAACTGTGCCGTTCCCGTGATATCCTCTCGGCCATGTGCCGGGGGCATGACTGGTTCAGCACCGATCCGCTTGGCATCGGCGGATTGCTCTTCGATGCCTGCCGGATAACGCAGTTGCTGACCCGGCGGCAGGAAAACGGCGATGTTGCCCTGCTGGCGGATATTCTGAAGGCGGCGCGAACCGGCATCGTTCATTGGCTGCGCCAGAACCCGCTGCAGCACCCGGCAGCCTATCGCCTCGCCTTCCGCGAGCTGGGACTGGCCATCGGCCTGAAGGCGGCGGAGATGATGGAGGAACTGACCAGCGGGCAGGAAAGGAGCCTGCCTTCCTCCGTCGCCGATGACTGGTCCCGGCTGCACGCAAGCGCGGCTCTGGCGGAAAATATCGAAAGCTTCTGGCTGAATCCGGCCAATCGCGATGGCCCGCATTGGCGGGATCATGAAGATATCAACAGCGTCATGCTGGCGACATCCCTGGCGCCGGATCAGTTCCTCTCACTGCAAACCGGTCCCGACCCGGTCAAGGCCATGTGATCACGGCAAAAGCCTGTTTTGAGGCTATACTGGGAAAAGGGCCGGAAAGCGCCGTGGCGCAGGGGTGCCCGGTCTCCGGTCCGGAGACGGATCATGCCTTTTCTCGACGCCGCGGCCACGGCCCTTCAGGTCACAGGCCCCTTTCAACTTCTCGGGCATCTGTCCTATGCCCTGGCCACCCTGTCCTTCATGCTGCGTGACATTCTGCTCCTGCGGCTGGTGGCGGTAACAGCCAGCTCTGCCAATCTGTCTTTTGCCTATTTCGGCCATGCCACCCCCAACTGGGTCACCGTCGGATGGCAGTCATTGTTCATTCTGATCAATCTGTCCTGGTCGGCGCGGTTGATTTATGAACGCAGACGCGCCCGTTTCGACCCTGACGAGCAGGAATTGTTCGATACCGTCTTTTCCTTTTTCAATCCGGTCGAATTCAGGAAACTGATGCGCCTGGCCCGTTGGGAACGCGTTGGCGCACAAACCATACTTGCCCGCTGCGGCGAGGAACTGGATGCCGTCATCCTTCTTTATAACGGTGAGGTCACCATCACCATGCAGGACGGCAGAAGCCGCAACCTGCGCGACGGCGCCTTCATCGGCGAGATCAGCTATCTGCGCGGCGGCCCGGCCACGGCCACCGTGACCACGGCGACGCCCTGCCGCCTGCTGCGTTTCGACAAACAGGCGCTGCGCGCGCTGGTGGAGAGAAATCCGGCGATGAGCAACAATCTTCACACGGTTTTCAGTATGGACCTGACAAAAAAACTGACGGATCCGCAAATTTTCCCAAAGAACTGAACAATTTTTTATTGTTTGTTAACCATTCATCCCTATCTATAAGGGTGTCGCACACGGTTTTCTCTCCCCCTTACCCGGTGCGGCAACATTTCCTCCCTGAACTGAGACCCCGGCTTATGCCGGGGCTTTTTTTTCACCTGCCCCGGCGCGGGAGGCAGGTTCAGCGCTGGGTCAGCTTCAGCTCAATGCGCCGGTTGCGGCGATAGGCAATCTCATCATCGCGCGGATCCAGAGGCCGGTACTGGCCGAAACCGGCCGCCACCAGCCGTTCCGGCGGTATGCCGTGGGCGATCAGGAACTTGACCACGGCAATGGCGCGGGCCGCCGACAGTTCCCAGTTGGAGGGGAAGCGCGGTGTCGAAATCGGCCGCTTGTCCGTATGGCCATCGACGCGCAGCACCCAATCGATCTCCGGCGGAATGGTTCTTGCAATCTCCACCAGGGTTTTCGCCAATGCCTCAAGCTGCTTCTTGCCCTGTGCACCCAGCTCGGCCTCGCCCGAGGCAAACAGCACCTCGGACTGAAAGACGAACCTGTCTCCGACCACCCGCACGCCGGGACGGTTGGCCAGCACTTCACGCAGACGACCGAAAAATTCCGACCGGTAGCGGGAAAGCTCCTCGACCTTGCTGGCCAGGGCCTGATTGAGCCGCTTGCCCAGATCGGCGATGACGACATCCTTTTCCTTATCCTTGGCCTCCGCCGCCTCCAGCGCCGCCTCGATCCGTGCCAGCTGTGCCCGCAATTCGCGCATCTGCGCATTCAGCGCCTTGACCTGCGCGGCGGCGGCTGCCGATATCTTGCGCTCATTGGCCAGATCGTCCTCGGTCTTCAGATACAGGCTCTGCAACTCGGCAAGCCGGGTTTCCCGTTCACCGATTTCCTTCTGCGCCAGCTGGGTGCGCTCGCGTTCATCGGCAAGGCGCGCCTCAAGCGCCTTGGTCGTATCCCTGAGAGCGCCAATCTCCGCCTGACGCGCCTTCAGGGCCTCGTCCTTCTGTCTGATGGCTTCCTCGCGCGCCGCGATCACCTGGCGCAGATCACCGATCTGCCCTTCGAGCCTGGCCCGCAATTCCTTCAGCGCATCGATATCACGACGCAGACGCTCCACCTCCGCCAGACGGGCTTTCAGCGTCTTGCGCCCGACATCGATGATCTCGTCCCTGTCCGCCAGATCCTTCTTCGCCTTTTCCAGTGCCGCCTGGGCGGCCTTGGCACGCTTGTCAGCGGCATCGAGACGCACGAGAAGGGCATCGCGTTCGTTATTGGCCGCCTCCAGAGAGGCCGAAAGCTGGCTGATATTCAGGCGCAGATCGGCATTGGTGCGCTTTTCCAGCGCCAGCATTTCCGATAATTCCTGCATCTGCGACTGAAGCTTGTTCAGGGCCGCATCCTTGCCCGAGAGCACCTGAGTGAGGAAAAACTGCGCCAGCACGAAAATCGCCAGCAGGAAGATGATCGCCAGCAGCAAGGTCGAGAGGGCATCGACGAAACCCGGCCAGATGTTGTCCTGACTGCCGCTGATTGGCCTGCGTGAACGCGCCATCTGCCTTCCTAACGCTCCTGCTCTTCAGCGGCAAGGGCAGCGATGGTCCGGGCAAGAAGCTTGATTTCGCTGCGGATCTCCTGAACCATCATGTTCCGACCCTCCGTCGCCTCTTCAAGCAGACGGGTGACATAGACATCGATGTTGCGCAGATGATTACGGCTGGCCTGATCGAGGCCGCCGGTCTCCCGCTCCGCCGCCAGACGCTGCAGCACCGGTTTCAGCTCCATCTGTCCTTCGACCAGCTTGACCAGCAGATCCTGCTCACTGCGCATCTGATCGGACAGCATGGTCAGCCGTTCCGTCAGCTGAAGCAGGGCAGCATTGCTGCCCGCCCGGCTATCCTCACCCCGGGCCATCACCCGCTGCAGATTGTCCAGGCTTTCCGCCGTCTGCTCCAGCAACGCCTGCACATAAGCGGGCACGGACTGATCCGCATCACCGACCGGGCCGGCACCCGCCAGGCGCGTCAGGCTGCTCAGCCATTCCTCCAGATCCATGTAGAAACGGTTCTGCGCCTGGCTGGCCTGAAGATCGAGAAAGCCCAGAACCAGCGATCCCGCCAGACCGAACAGGGAGGATGAAAACGCCGTGCCCATGCCCTCCAGCGGTTTTTCCAGCCCGGCCTTGAGTTCGGTGAAAACGCTGGCGAAATCATCACTGCCGATGGTCAGGGAATTGATCGTCTGACCGATGGAGCCAATGGTCTCCAGCAATCCCCAGAACGTGCCGAGCAGACCGAGAAAGATCAGCAGCCCGACCATGTAGCGGGAAATGTCACGGCTTTCATCCAGACGCGTCTGCACGGAATCGAGAATGGAGCGCAGCGCCACGGCGGACAGGGATATCTTGCCCTTGCGTTCGCGCAGCATGCCCGCCATCGGTGCCAGCAGCACCGGCTGGCGCTGCACGGACAGTCCGGGTTCGCTGCGGCGGAGGGTTTCGATCCATTCGACCTCGGGGCGCAGCTGCAGCACCTGACGGAACACATAGGCAATGCCCAGCAGCAGCACGCCCAGTATCAGACCGTTGAGCACCGGGTTGGTCATGAAGGCGCGGACAATGGCGCCGGAAAGAACCGCCACCACCGCCCCGACAATGACAAGAAAAAGCAGCATCCTTGTCAGAAAACGCTTCGGCCTCGTCATCGGTCGTTCACCCTCATTGCCATGGACATCTGTTCCCGGGTCATTTCCTCATCTCAGCCGCCAAGGCGGATGATCTCCACCCGCTCCGGATCGCTGTCATCCTTCGGCGCGCCCAGCGCCCGCACGTCAATACGCGTCGCCCGCACCCCTTCCTCGATCAGGAAGGAACGCACGGCCAGCGCCCGCGACAACGACAGGCGCCGCGCCTCGGCCGGGGTGCCGTCATTGACACCGGCATAAGCCTTAAGCTGCACCCTGCCATTGCTGCGCACCAGTTCCTGCGCCAGAGCGGCCAGGGTCTTGCGTGCCTGCGCATCCAGTTCGCTGAAGCCGGGCTTGAATCCAATGCTGATCGTCCCGCCGCTGACGGCAGGTGCC
>CAYXDL010000029.1:0-7315 GCA_964463775.1 uncultured Hyphomicrobiales bacterium | reverse complement strand
TTTGTTCGCCACGATGGGCGGCGGCTCCGGCGCCTCGGCCCGCGGCGCGGGCGCTTCGGGCACGGAGGGTTTGGCAGCCATCGCCGACGGGGCCCCGGTCCGCGGGGCCGGGGAGGCCGTCACCGGTGGCTGCGGCGCCGGCTTCGGCGCGGGCGGCGCGGATGGCACCGGCTGTGGTGCGGCAACCTGCGGTGCCGGCGATACGGGCTGCGGTTTCTGAACCGGCGGTGCGGCAGGGGTCACGGCCTGCGGAGAGACCGGCGCGGCCGGCTGCGGGGGCGTGGCCGCCTGCATGGCCGGAGAACGCGGAGCGGCTTGCGCGGGCTGCGCCGGCTTGATCGGCCTGACCTGAGCAGGCACCGTTGCCGTAGCACCTGGTCGCGGCAAGGGGGTAATGCCCGGCGGCACGGATGAAGGCGCGGATGAAGGCGCGGAAGAGAGACCGCCATTCAGGGATGGAGCCGCAGGCGAGGATGCCGGCGCCTTCACCCCTGCCGGCGGACGCAGGCGGGGAACAGCGACATCGCGTTCGCCATAAAGCGGCGGACGACGACCGAAAATTCCCGGCGGACGCCCGAGGGAATCGAGCACATCGAGATTGATTTCGACCCCCGACCCCTCACCGCCGATCACCACGGGTTCCTGCGCCAGCGCCGCCGGAGCCGTAAAATCCGCCATCGCCAGAAACAGCACAGCGGCGGCCCCGCCGCCAAGTGCGGAACACACACGGCCGAACGGCTTGCGGCCATACGCTGCAGAAGCTGAAAGTCTCGTCCCCAACACGCCATACCCCTTGGATATTCATGGCGGGGCGTCCGTCCGGAATTTCCCCGGAACAGGCGCACCCGAAACCGCCGCGAGGAAACGATGATGCCACCATTCCCCCGGCCAATCGCACCTTAGCCGATCCAAGATGACAGAACAACTTGCCAGTCTGCCCGCAAATCCACACAGGCGCCGGCGTCGGAAGCACCTGCAGAAAGCAGTGGCGCTCAGCCTTTCCCTTCGGCCACGGCCTGGCGCAGAACTTTGAGCAGAGGCGTATGTAAGGCCGGGTTTGCGGCGACAATATGACCATCGGCAGGCAGGCCGGAACGCCCCCTGAAATCGGACACCATACCGCCGGCCTCGCGAACAATGACGACACCGGCGGCGATATCCCAGGCCGAGAGCCCATGCTCCCAGTAGCCATCATAACGCCCGGCAGCGACATAGGCCATGTCAAGCGCCGCCGAGCCCATGCGCCGGATACCGGCCACCCGCGGCATCAGGGCATTGAGTTCGAGCGCGAACTCCTCGCGGAAATCACGCCCCAGATGCGGAATGCCGGTGGCCAGCACCGCCGCCTCCAGGCTGTGCCTGCCGGATACGCGCAGACGGCGACTGTTAAGAAAGGCGCCCTGCCCCTTCTCGGCCCAGAACATCTCATCACGGGCAGGATCCAGGATCACCCCCGCCACGATCTCCCCGTCGCGTTCCAGGCCGATGGAAATGGCGAAATGAGGGATGCCATGCAGGAAATTGGTCGTCCCGTCCAGCGGATCGATGATCCAGCGGGTACCGGCCTCCTCGCCGATGATGGGGTCCCCTTCCTCGCGGAGAAAACCGAATTTCGGCCGTACCCGCTGCAGTTCCTCGGTCAGGACCTTTTCGGCCCGCAGATCGGCCTTGGAAACGAAATCCGCCGGCCCCTTCTTGGAAACCTGCAGGTTTTCCACATCGTTGAAATCACGGATCAGCCTGACCGCCGCCTTGCGGGCCGCCTGTTCCATCACCGTTATGAGCGCCGATTTGCGTGCCACTTGTGTCGATCCTCGTCCCTTTAAATGCGCGTCAGTCGGCGCGCTTCACATATTCGCCCGTGGTGGTATCGACCACGACCTTTTCTCCGGTCTGCACGAAAGGCGGCACCATGATGCGCACGCCATTATCCATGATGGCGGGCTTGTAACTGGCCGCCGCCGTCTGCCCCTTCACTGTGGGCTCGGTTTCCACCACCTCCAGGGTGACGTGTTCGGGCAGGATCACCGCCAATGGCTTGTCCTCGTAGCTTTCCACCGTCACGGCCATGCCATCCTGCAGATAGACCGCCGCCTCGCCCGCGAGATCCTTTTCCACATTGATCTGGTCGTAAGTTTCGTTATCCATCAGGCAGAGCATGCCGCCATCCTCGTACAGAAACTGATAATCCTTCTGTTCGAGGCGCACCTTCTCGACACTTTCCGAGGAACGGAAACGTTCGTTCAGCTTGGTATTGTCGATCAGGTTCTTCAGCTCCACCTGCAGATAGGCCCCGCCCTTGCCCGGCTGGGTGTGCTGAATGCGCACCGCGCGCCACAGGGAACCGCGATGTTCGATGACATTGCCGGGACGGATCGCATTGCCGTTGATCTTCATGGCCACCGCCTTGTTGATTGTCAGGTTCAGAATTGAAAATGCGCGCGGAACCTATCAGGATCGCGCCCTTCTGGCAATTGTCCAATCCCGAAGCGCCCCAAGACCCGGCGCAGTCTCACACGCGGAAACCTCATGCAGAAGGGATGGTTATGGATTGCCAGCCCGCCTTCCGGCTTTTATCATTGGTGTATAAACAATACCACTGTTGGCGGGACATCCTTGAGGGAGGCAGAAAATGAAACGCATCACGGCCATTGCCACGGCCTGCACCATCGCCCTGGCGGCGTTCGGCGCGGCGCGGGCGGAAACGCGCATTACCTATAAATCGGCCAAATCCACATCATCCTATTATCAGATGGCCGTTCAGATCGCCGAGGCGATGAAAGAGGGATCCAACGGCGACATCATCGTCACGGTCGAGGAAAGCCAGGGCTCGGTGCAGAATGTCATGGAAGTCCGCGCCCGCGGCGGCGATTACGTATTCACCACCCCGCCGGTACTTGTCCGTCTCGCCCAGGCGGTCAAGGCCATGTTCAAGGGCAAGGCCGATCCGAAATTCAAAGAGATCCGTGCCCTGTTTCCCATTCCTTCCCTGACCATGCATTTTGTTGTCGCCAAGCGCAGCGGCGTCAAAGACTTCGCCGATCTCGAAGGTAAGACCATCCTGCTCGGCAAGGGATCTTTCGGCGCACGTGAAGGGGCCAAATACCTCAAACTTTTCGGCCTGGAAGGCAAGGTGAAGCTGGCCAATGTCGAATTGTCCAATGCCGTGCCCGCCCTGAAGAACGGCCAGATCGACGGCTTCGTCACCGCCGGATCCTGGCCGGCGCCGAATGTGATCGAGGCCGCCGCCGGCACCGGTGTCACCGTCTTGTCGCTGAGCGATGAACAGATTGCCAAAACCAAGCGCGCCCGCATGGTCATTCCCACAGGCACCTATCCCGGTCAGGAAGGACCGATCGTCACTACTTCCCTGCCCGTTGTCGCCTACGCCACCACCGCCATGGATGATGATACGGCCTATGCCCTGACCAAGACCTACTGGCAGCAAAAGGCAAAAATGGGCAAGACGGCGCCATGGTGGAACGGCGTCGATGAAAAGCTGATGGTCAACATCACCGGCAAGATTCATCCCGGCGCCATCCGTTATTACAAGGAAGCCGGCTTCACCCTGACGCCGGCACAGATGTAACATGCCGGCGGCACCCGGCCGGAAATGCCGGCCGGGTGTTTTGCTTCCGCCTGAATCCATGAAAGCGACCGGGCCTGCAAACCCATGACTTTCCATGCGCGCATGTTCTGGGCCGGGCTCGGTGCCCTGTCCGTCGGCTTTCACCTGTGGCTGATCTTCTCCGGCCTGGTGCCCAATCTGGTCAGCCGGCCGCTGCATATGGCCCTTGCCCTGCCGTGGATTCTGATCTTCGCGGCCCAAACCCGCCTGCAGCGGATCAGCGGTTACGCACTGACCGTCCTCGGCGCCGGGGCCGCCCTGTGGGTTGCCTTCAATCAGAACCGCCTTGCCGATCAGTACGGTTTCCTTGAAGGGCCGTTTCAGACATTCATCGCCATCATCCTGCTCATCGCCGTTCTGGAAACGGCACGCCGGGCCATCGGCTGGCCCCTGCCGCTGGTCGCCGCCGCCGCGCTGGCCTATGGGCTCTGGGGACAGTACATCCCCGGGGAATTCGGCCATTCAGGCACGCCGCTGGCCAGTTTTCTGGGCACGCTGACCATTGCCGAGGGCGGGATCTGGGGCAAGCTGACCGGGGTTTCGGTCAATATCGTCGCCATTTTCGTCATTTTCGGCGCCGTGCTCAATGCGGGTGAGGCCGGTCAGGGTTTCATGAACATCGCCGCTGCCGCCGCCGGCCGCCTGCGTGGCGGCGCGGCGAAGGTTTCGGTGATCTCCTCCGCCCTGTTCGGCTCCATATCCGGTTCGGCATCCGCCAATGTCGCCTCCACCGGTGCCATCACCCTGCCGGCCATGATCCGGCTGGGCTATCCCCGTGCCCTGGCCGGGGCGGTCGAGGCCGTCGCCTCCTCCGGCGGGCAGATCATGCCGCCGCTGATGGGGGCCGGCGCCTTTGTCATGGTGGAGCTGACAGGCATCCCCTATACCGGGATCATCACCGCCGCCCTGTTGCCCGCCCTGTTGTATTTCTGGGCGGTCTGGGTCGGCATCGATGCGTTCTCCCTCCGGTATGATCTCAGGGGACTGCCGCCGGAATCCCGCCCCGCCACCCGCGATGTCCTGATCACCGCCGCCTTTTTCATGCTTCCCTTCGCGGTATTGATGTGGGGCATGTTCGCCGCCCGCTATACCCCCCAATACGCCGCCGCGCTGGCGATCGCCGCCGCCGCTCTGCTGCTGCCCGTTGACGGGCGGGCACGGATCGACCTGCGCCGTCTGGCCGGCCGTCTAGAAACGGCGTTCATGACCGCCGGACGGCAGATTGCCCTGATCGCCTCAATCATTCTCTGCGCCTCCATCGTCATCGGGGTGCTGTCGATCACCGGGCTGGGGGTGAAGATCACCTCGCTGATCCTGTCCGGATCGGGCGGCATGCTGTGGCCCGCCGTGCTGCTGACGGCGCTTGCCTGCCTGATCCTGGGCATGGAGGTGCCGACCACCGCCGCCTATATCATCTCCGTATCCGTCGCCGGACCGGCCCTGATCGGGCTGGGTCTGCAGCCTCTTCAGGCCCATCTGTTCGTGTTCTGGTTCGCCCTGCTTTCCACCATCACCCCGCCGGTCTGCGGCGCCGTGTTCATCGCCGCGGGCATGGTGGAGGAGAACTGGCTGAAGGTCGCCTTCGCCGCCATGGCGCTGGGCATCGGCCTGTATCTGATCCCCCTTGGCATGATCGCCACCCCTGGCATCATCGCCCTGGCCGGAGAGCCGGCTTATGCCGTGGTGCTGGCAGGCAAGATCGCCGCGGCACTGGCTGCCGTTTCCTTCGGCATCATCGCGCCGGGACGGTTGTGGATACGCCTGCCGCTGATCGCTTTCGGCATGGCATTGTTGTTCATGCCGTTATAGGCCTCATTCCGGCAGGGGCACGTCATGGCGGGAAAAGGCCGCCTGCTGACGCGCCGCCAGCGCCTGCACATCGAAATCATCGATCAGATCGTGGAACAGGCGGTGCCAGTTGATTTCCGCTGACAGATGCAGAAAAACACCGCCGAGGCCGATTGCCGCGCGATCCATGAAAACAAATTCACGCGGCGGGCGCACGCCGCCCAGCTCCTTCAGGCGCCTGTGCACTCTGGCGGCGACATCCCGCCCGTAAACGCCTGTTTTCGACATTTCCTGAATGCGCCGGGGCCGGTCCTCCAGCAGTGGGGCGTAAACAAAGGATGCCCACAGGTTGAGCGTATCGATCATCTCGTTGCTCAGCCCCCGGAACCCCCAGCTTTCATAGGCATGGACCGCCAGGTCGCGATCATCATCGGCAATGGCGTGATACAAATCGATCACCCCGGCGACAAAACGGGCCGGAAAGGCCCGGATACAGCCGAAATCGAGCAGGTTGAGCGACAGATCCTCCGCCACCGAGTAATTGCCCAGATGCGGATCGCCATGAATGACGCCATAACGATAGAAAGGCACATACCAGGCCCTGAACAGGTTCAGCGCGATGGTATTGCGCTCTTCCTGCCCGGCATCCCGGAATGTCAGCAGAGGCATGCCCACCAGCCTGCTCATGGTCAGCAGCCGGCCGGTGGAAAGCTCGTTCACGGGGCGCGGGACGTGGACGCCCGTCTCACCGGCCAGCATGTCCGCGAACAAGGCCATGTGGCGGGCCTCCAGCCGGTAATCCAGTTCCTCACGCAGGCGGTCGGCGATTTCACCCCTGATGGCGGAAGGATCGATGCTGCCGTCATAGCGCTTGTAGATGGCGAAAATCAGTGCCAGTTGCTGCAGATCCGCCTCCACCGCCGAGGCCATATCCGGATATTGCAGCTTGCAGGCCAGCGCCTCGCCCTCCGCTCCCTCGGCAAAATGGACCTGACCAAGGGATGCGGCAGCCGCGGCCTCACGTTCAAAGCGGGAAAAATGCGATTGCCAGTCCGGCCCCAGCTCGGCCCTCATGCGCCGCTTGACGAAACTCCACCCCATTGAAGGAGCGTTGGCCTGCAACTGCGCCAGTTCCTGCACATATTCATCCGGTAATGCCTCAGGGATAGTGGACAGGATCTGCGCCACTTTCATCAGTGGTCCCTTGAGACCGCCCAGCGCCGCCTTCAGATCGGCGGCATGGGCACCGCGATCCAGACCGAAACCGAACAGACGCTCCCCCGCCAGCCGCGCCGCCAGCCCGCCGACGGTGGTGGAAACCCGGGCGTAGCGGCGCAGCCGCCCGCCCAGATTGTTGCTGTCCTCAGCCATCGGTGCCGAGGGCTTCCAACTCGTCGATAAAGCCTCCGATTACCGACAGGCCGCGCCGCCAGAAGGCGGGATCGGCGGCATCGAGGCCAAAGGGAGCCAGCAAATCACGGTGACCAAGCGTGCCGCCTGCCTCCAGCATCTTCAGGTATTTTTCCCCGAATCCTTCGGGCTGCTGCTGATACGTGGCATACAGCGCATTCACCAGACAATCGCCGAAAGCATAGGCATAGACATAAAACGGCGAATGGATGAAATGGGGGATATAGCACCAGAAACTGGCATAGCTGTCCTCCAGCCGGAAGGCATCGCCAAGGCTTTCGCGCTGAGTCTGCATCCATATCTCGCCGATCGCCTCCGCCGGCAGTTCGCCTTCACGGCGGGCCCGGTGCAGGCGCCTTTCAAAATCATAGAAGGCGATCTGGCGGACCACGGTGTTCAGCATGTCCTCGACCTTGCCGGCCAGCAGCACCTTGCGCTGGGCCTCGTCCGGGGCCTCGGCGAGCAGCTTGCGGAAAGTCAGCATCTCGC
>CAYXDL010000028.1:0-11972 GCA_964463775.1 uncultured Hyphomicrobiales bacterium | reverse complement strand
AGAATCCTCTCCAGCATCGCCGGGTTACGCACATCCTCTTCCGTCAGTGTCCGCCCTTCGACGTATTCGATGACCAGCGCGCCCGGTTCATGATAGACCACCGCCGGGGATATGCCCGCTTCTGCCGCCGCGCGGCTGGCGGCCAGCTCGTTGAAACGCATGACCTGATGAACGGGAATGTCATCGCCGATGCGTGCCACATAGCTGCGTCCGCCATCGCGAATGAGGAAATTGACATTGGTGATGCCCCCGCCCAGCGGTTCCGGCGCGACCGGGCCGCGCCAGATCGGCAGAGTGGCGGCTTTTTTCATGGCATCGCTCATTTTCCGGCTCCCTCCCTTGCCCTTCAGGTCAGCCCCAGACGGCGGCGCATGCGGGTGGCCCCGGCCCCGATCAGCCGGTCGGCGATAATGGCGATGAAAGCAACCGACACCCCGGCGACGATGCCGCGCCCCGTATCGGCCTTGGTCAGCGCGATATAGACCTCCTGCCCCAGATCGCGGGTACCCACCAGAGCCGTGATCACCAGCATGGACAGGGCCAGCATGATCGTCTGATTAATGCCGAGCATGATTTCAGGCAGGGCCAGGGGCAGACGGATCCGGGAAAGAAGCTGCCCTCTGGTACAGCCGGAAACAATACCGGCCTCGACAAGCTGCGGATCGATGGCGCGAATGCCGTGGGCCGTATAGCGCACGGCCGGCGCCAGGGCATAAAGGACAACGGCAATCATCGCCGAAAAATCGCCGACGCGAAACAGCATCACCACCGGTATCAGATAGACAAAGCTCGGCAATGTCTGCAGGGTATCGATAAAGGCGCCGACAAAACGGTTCGCCCGTTCATTGCTTGCCGACAGAATGCCGAGCGGTATGCCGATCAGAGCGGCAATCACCACGGAAATGCCGCACAGATACAAGGTGATCATCGCCTTGACCCACAGGCCGTTGACCACAATGAACATGGTGAGAAGAAAACACAGCAGAGCCAGCTTCCAGCGGCCGAGCTGCCAGCCCGCCAGCGTGACCAGAAACACCACCCACGGCCAGGGAAGGGAAAGAAGGAAGCGTTTCACCGGCACCAGAAAGGTCAGCAGCATGAATGTTTTTACCGCTTCGAACTGCTCGAAATAATTGACGTTTATCGCCCGGACCAGATCCTTCCAGAACGGCCCCGTCGTGATCTCGGCCGCCGGCGGATATGCCTGCAGCGGCGGCCAGAACAACCCGGCAAGCCCGATGCCGGCAACCACCGCCACCGTTGTCACCATCCAGGAATGACGACGGAGAAAGCCGCTCCCCTCAGGCAAATGCGATGAGGGCTGACGCCGGGCGAAGGCCTGGCTGAGCCGGTCCAGCGCCACCGCCAGCACCACGATGGCAATACCGGCCTCCAGCCCGCCGCCGATATCCAGACGCCTGAGCGCGGTCAGGACGTCATAACCCAACCCCCCGGCGCCGATCATCGAGGCAATGATCACCATGTTCAGCGACAGCATGATCACCTGGTTGACGCCGACCATCAGCGTCGGCAGGGCGGAAGGCAGCAATACCCGCCAGGTCATCTGACGGGGGGTGCAGCCGGCCATGCGGCCGAATTCGCGAATTTCCTCCGGAACGCCGCGCAAGGCCAGCAGGGTCGTACGCACCATCGGCGGCATGGCATAGATGACCGTGGCCACCAGTGCCGAAACCGGCCCGAAACCGAACAGAAACAGTATGGGCACCAGATAGGCAAAAACCGGCACCGTCTGCATCAGATCGAGAACGGGTATCAGCAGGCGTTCGAACCAGCCCCAGCGGTATCCGCCGATGCCGAGCAGCAACCCTCCGGCCACACCGAAAGGCACCGCAATCACGATGGAGGCCAGGGTGATCATGGCGCTGTCCCACTGGCCGAAAACCGCCAGATAGAGAAAACAGGCCCCCACAAAAGCCGCCAGTTTCCGGTTTCCGGCATAATATCCCATGGCCATAACCACGAATATCACCGCCAGCCAGGACAGCGGCGGCAGGACCTGCACGGCGTTCTCGCCCTGCCCCTGCAGAAATCCGGCTTCGAGCAGCGCCCGGGCCAGCCGGTAGGGCTGTTCGATCACCCAGGCAATGGCGCGGGTCAGATCGGTAAAGGTGAAGAGGCCGAAATCCGCCTCCTCCACCAGCCATTTCATGAAGGCGCCGATTTCGGTCTTCATCGGCACACGGATGGAAAACGGCACCCTGATCAGCCACCGGGCATCGAGTTCGCGGGCGATATCCCGGCCATATTGCGACAACATGACCGTGATTACCGCCAGAACCAGCCATAGCAGCGCGCCCCGCCTTGTTTCCCTTTCACCCGTCATGGCTTAAGCGCCCTTCCGATCAGCACATCGACGATCGTCCGCCCGTCGATGGTACCGATGACATTTCCGTCCTCTCCTGCCACACCATGGGGCAGGGTTGCCGCCTCCACCTGGTCGGCGGCTTCCCCGACCCGCATGGATGCCGGCAGGACTCCCGCCAGCGGCCCCGATGGCCGCCCCGGTTTCATGACCGAGCGCAGGGTCAGCACCTTGGCGCGCGGAATATGCCTGGTGAATTCAGCGACATAATCGTTTACCGGTTTCAGGACCAGTTCCTCAGGGGTCGCCGTCTGAATCACGGCGCCATCCTTCATGATCGCGATCCTGTCGGCGAGGCGGATGGCTTCCTCGAAATCATGGGTGATGAAGACAATGGTTTTGCGAAGCACATTCTGCAGCCGCAGAAATTCATCCTGCATTTCGCGGCGGATCAGCGGATCGAGTGCCGAAAACGGCTCATCAAGGAACCACAGCTCCGGCTCCACCGCCAGAGAACGGGCGATGCCGACCCGCTGCTGCTGACCGCCTGAAAGCTCGCGGGGGAAATAATCCTCCCGCCCCTCAAGGCCGACCAGGCGGATCATCTCCCGTGCCCTCTCCTCACGCTTTACGCGCTCAACGCCCTGTATTTCCAGCGGAAAGGCGACATTGCGCAAGACCGTAAGGTGCGGCAGCAAGGCGAAGTGCTGAAACACCATGCCCATTTTGTGGCGGCGAATGGCGATCATCTCCCGTTCGCTGGCCGTCAGAAGATTCCGCCCCTCGAACAGCACTTCGCCGGCCGTGGGTTCGATCAGCCGTGACATGCAGCGGATCAGGGTGGATTTGCCCGAACCGCTCAGACCCATGATGACGAAGATTTCGCCCTCACGGACCTCCACCGTCGCATCGCGCACGGCACCAATCAGCCCTGCCGCGGCGATTTCGGCCGCATCCGGCATCTGTATCCGGTTCTGCAGAAAGGTTTCCGCCCCTTCACCGAACAGTTTCCAGATATGGCGGCAGGAGAGTTTGACAGGTTTCTGCGTCATCACCATTCACGCATTGGCGACGTCACCCGAAATGACGGGATCAGGGGCAAAAAAGACACGGGACCGGAAGAAGCGGGGCAACAGGCCAGATGCCCCCGGCAGGAGCGGGCCGGCAACATCTCCGGCCCGTCCGGCTTTCATCACGACCCCTTACTGGCCGATCCAGGACTTCCAGACGCTCTCGTTCCTGGCCATCCAGTCAGCGACCACGGCATCCAGATCCTTGCCGTTCAGATCGACATCGGTAATCAGCTTGCCCATGACGTCATTGGTAATGTGGAAAGCCTTGATGGCCTTGTAGGCGCCGGGCCATTTGTCCCTGACGCCACTCCAGGCAACCTTCCAGATCGGCCCGCGGGGCTTGCCGCAGTCATAGGCCATGTCGGGATTGATGCCCCAGGAAGGATCCTTGTAGCATTCGGGCGTGTATTTGGGGAACTGCACCCACTCACCCTTGTATTTGATCGGCGCCCAATGGGGGGCGTAGACCCACAGCAGAATCGGCGCCTTGCGCTGATAGGCCGATTCGAGCTCGGCGAACAGGGCCGCATCGGTGCCCGCATGAACGACCTCATAATCAAGCCCGAGCGCCTCGACACGCTCATCATCGAACCCGCCCCAGGTAACCGGCGCACCCAGATAACGGCCACGCGGCGCCGTCTCAGGCGTGGCAAAAGCTTCGGCACAATCATTCAGCGCCTTCCAGTCCGGCAGGCCCGGGCAGCGTTCCTTCATATAGGCGGGATACCACCATTCCTCGATTGCCATCATGCCGGTCTTGCCGAGATTCTCGACCTTGCCGGTCGCCGTGGCCTCGTCCATGGCCTCGCGGCCCGTGGTTTCCCAGATCTCCATCGCCACATGCAGATCGCCCGTTTTCAGCCCCGCGAACTGGGCGATGTAATCGGCCTGAACATATTCGACATTGTAACCGGCCTTCTTCAGCACCGAGCCCATGATTTTGGTGGTAATCAGCTGGCCGGTCCAGTCATGCAGCGTCAGCTTGATGGGATCGCTCGATTCCACTTCCGCTGCCACGGCAAAGCCGGCATTCAGGCAGGTGGCCATCGCCGCCACCGCCAGTATCTTCGACATACGCATGTTTTAGCCTCCCCTTGAAATGGGGCCTGCTGTTTGTCTTTGCCGCCCCCTCCGGAGCGTGATTATTGAACAAGCCCTTCCGTTTCCGCCCTGATTTCACCGGGTATACACACATTTGTCAACATTATATGTGTGATTTTGTTGTTTTTTCCCGTTATTTTATGGCCTATTGGTGATGTCTTGAAATATGCACGCGTCAATGCCATAGGCATGGCAGCAATGTGCACGGAGCCGCAATCATGCATGCCACACATCGGGAAATGGCCATTCTGGAAGAGCTGAAACTGTCCGGATCCTGCCGGATACAGGATCTTGCCCGCCGCCTTGCGGTGTCGGAGGAAACGATCCGGCGCAATGTCAGAAAGCTGGCGGAACGGGGATTGGTGCGCAAAGTTCATGGCGGCGTCTATCTGCCGGAGACGGCACAGGAGCCGAATTTCACCCAGCGGATGAACGAAAACCCGGATGCCAAACGCCGCATCGCCGCCCGCCTGGCCCGAATGATCCGCAATGGCGATTCGCTGATCCTCGACATCGGCTCGACCACTGCTTATGTGGCCCGGGCCCTGCGTGGCCATCATGATCTGTTCATCGTTACCAATTCCCTGGCCGTCGCCCAGACACTGGCAACGCGCAACAACAACCGGGTCTTCATGGCCGGGGGAGAGCTGCGCTCCCATGATGGCGGCGCTTTCGGCCATGAAGCCATCCGTTTCGTCCATCAGTTCAGCGTCAGATATGCCGTGCTTTCGGCCGCGGCCATCGATGCGGAAACCGGCTTCATGCTGTTCGATCTGCAGGAGGCGGAATTCTCCCGCGAGATCATGCGCGCCGCCGAAACCACGATCATTGCCGCCGATGCAACGAAATTCGCCCGTCAGGCGCCTGTCCGGCTGGCACCGCCGGAGGATATCGACCTGCTGGTGACCGACGCACCGCCGCCGCCGGATATCGCCGACTTCCTGACCGGGGCCTCGGTAAGCACCATTATCGCCAATGGCGGTGATACCGCCTTCTGAACTGCCACCCGGTCACATATAAAAAGGCCGGAATGCTTCCGCATCCCGGCCCGTCATCAGCCCTCGCAGGCCGTTCAGTTTCTGCGCCGGCGCATCGCCCCCAGCCCGGCCAGACCGAGCCCCAGAAGCGCCAGCGTGCCCGGCTCCGGCACGGAGGTGGCGCCGTTGCCGACAATCACCGTCATCTCCGTCTCAGCCAGCAGGACTGAGGACCCGGCATCGAATACCTGCAGCCTGAAGCTCCACTCCGCATCTGCCGAAGGATCGAAAAAGGCAGGGGAGCCAAAACCGAGATTCTGTGAATTCTGGGCCACGGTAAGGCCACCATAAACCGCAGGGTTATTCGTTACCGTGCCCCCGCCATTGGGCGTGCTGTTGGTGCCATAGGCATTGTCACCATAGGCAAAAATCGGAAAGGTGACATAGCTGACACCCGCACCGCCATCCGTGTCGATCGAAACCAGGATTTCGGTATCGGCCAGTGTATAGGCGCTGGAGCCGTCATAATCGACATTGACAGCCATCTCGTAATTCCAAAGCGCCACACTGCTGCCCGGCGAATAAGGGCCGGCATCGTGGCTGTATGTACCGTCACCATTGCTGTTGACATCACCGACAAAGCGCTTCTTTGCCCGCAGCCCGACCTCAACGCCGTTGCGGCGATCGACCGTCCAGCCGCCATTGCTGTTGCCGGAGCCGAAGATCACATCCGGTGTCACATTCTGATCATACAGCAACGCCGCCTGCGCTGATCCTCCTCCCAGAAGGAATACGGTCATAGCCAGTCCGGCCCATATGCGCGCACACATTATATTCCCCTATGGTTTCTCTGTCCTGCTGCCTTGTGCTCCGGCAGCAAGAAAAGCAGGAGAGAGCCCCTCCTGCCTTATTCCTGATATCCGGATCGTCCAGATCCCCTGAAGCCAGCTCAGCCCTGTTTCCGACGGCGCATTGCCCCCAGCCCGGCCAGACCGAGCCCCAGAAGCGCCAGCGTGCCCGGCTCCGGCACGGAGGTCGGACCCGCACCGCTGGTAAAACTGAAGTTGTCCAAACCCCACACCCAGGTGTTATTCGGCTGCAGGATGTCGAGACGGGCAACGCCGCTCAGTGCACTCAGCCCCGTGAAATGGAAATTGACATATGAGGAGGCCGGGCCGCCGGCCGTGGTATCCAGCAGCAGATTATCCGCCGCGTCATAGGCCAGGAAGCGTGTGTCGGGTCCGCTTGAGCCAAAAGGAATGAAATCGAATGCGATCCCCGAAACACCGCTGTCGAATTCGATGCGGATCACATCGGCACGGGAATTGTTGACGTCGCGGTTTTCAAGCACGTTGCCGGAAACCGGGGCGCCGCCAAACTCACTGGAAAAAGCCGTTGTCGCCAGCGGTTGCGGCACAGCCGCGCCGTTTTCAAAGCCGGAGAAATTCACCCCCCAGGCCGCATACTGATTTGAAAGCACCGATCCGTCAGCCAAAGCCCCGCCACCAGGAAGCGTATCGAAATCGATCGTATAGGTTGCCGCCTGTGATGAAGCGGCCATACCAACGCCAAAGGCAACGGCCACTATGGCCAAACCGGATTTGATTGAACTGAACATCGGAATTCTCCCTGGCTGTATTTGTTGCTTTGTCTTCAGCCGTTATCGCTTCGCAAAGCCGCATATGCCGGGAAAATGCAATTTTCGTACCAGACAGATTCCCTGTTCCATTACAGATAGTTAGAAATTACCGCATGGTGAGATCGGGTGGAGGTGTAAAGAAAACCGACTCTCATGCGGACTGCTGATGGCCTGAGAACCGCAGCCTGAGGGATTCCAGAAGATAATAGAACACCGGAACCACGAGCAGGGTCAGGAAGGTGCCGACCAGCAACCCGCCGATCGCCACGACAGCGAGCGGTGACAGGCGTTCGATCCCCACCGCCCATTCCATGGCGATCGGCACCATGCCGATGGCAGAGGCGCCCGCGGTCATCAGAATGGGACGGGTGCGCAGTTCCACCGCCTTCAGGATGGCATCCTTCAGCTTCATGCCGTCTTCCTGCGCGCGGCGGGCAAAATCGATCAGCAGAATACCGTTGTTCACGGCAATGCCCATCAGCAGGATCAACCCCATGAAAGCGGGCATGGAGCCATGCTTGCCCGCCAGCATCAGCGCCCAGGCCCCGCCGATCACCGACAGCGGCAGGCTGCCCATCACCGCCAGCGGATCGATGAAGGAACGGAAGGTGACGATCAGCATCAGGAACAGCAGGATCAGCCCCAATCCGAGCGAGACACCCAACCGGCGGAAGGATTCAACCGCCTGCTTGTACTCACCCTCATAGCTGAGGGCATACCCCTTCGGCAGCGGCAGATCGGCCAGTGCCTTTTCGACATTGTCATGCAGATGTATGACATCAATATCGCCGCGATAGCCAAGAACATCGATGGTCGGCAACAGGGCCTCGTGGGTTTCCGCCGTGGCGGCACGGATGATGCGCGGATCCGCCATGGCGGAAAGGGGCACATAACGCCCTGTGGCCGTGCGGATGGGCAGGGCGGCGATATCCTCGGGCAGGGAGCGCTGTCCGGGCAACAGGCGCACCAGAACCGGAATGGCGTTTTCCGCCGGCACCCGCAGCGTACCTCCGGGAATGCCCTTGACCTGGGCGGCAACCTGGGCGGCGACATCGCCCGCGGTCAGTCCATACAGCCGCGCCTTCACCGGATCGATTTCCAGGTTGAGGCGGGCGGCATCCCCCTGCCAGGTGCGTTCAATGCCGGTCAGCCCCTTGACCTTGCGCAACCGGGCCATCACCTCATCCCCCAACCGGTCAAGCACCGCCGGATCCTCGCCCGTGATCATCACATCGACCGTTGCCCTGATCGAGGATAAGGGCGTCGCACCGAATTCGACGACATTGGCAAAAATCAGCCCGGCAATGCGGTTGACACGCTTGCGCAGCCCCTCCTCGATATCGTAAATGCTGCGGTCACGGCGGAAACGGTTGATCAGATTGACGGTAATCTCCCCCTTCTGGAAAACCTGATCGCCACCAAGGGATTTCACCCCCGGCTCGGCCCCTATGACCGTGGAGATGTTCAGGATCCAGTCCTCCGGCACCTCGGCCTTCAGGGCCTCCTCCATCTGAAGCGCGATGCGCTTCATCCGCGCCTCATCCGTATCGGGCTCGGCCTCGAAACTGATCTTCAGCACCCCCGTATCCATCAGCGGCATCAGCTCCCTGCCCAGCACCCTGAGCTGCGGCAGGGAAAAGGCGAAAACCGCGACAAAGAACAACACCACGGCAAGGGGGCGATGCAGGGCCATCCTGACCAGCGCGACATAGAAGTTGCGCACCGGCGAGATGAAAAACCGGTCGAAGGGGCGCAGAATCCAGCCCAGCGGATCGCGGCTGCCCGGCTTCAGCAGCCAGGGAACCATCAGCGGAATAATGGTGACGGAAACGATCAGCGAGGCCGCCAGCGCAATGGAAAGCGTCACCGTCAGCGGGCGCAGCACCGTCTGCACGAAGCCGCCGACGAACATGATCGGCACCAGCACCGCAATCGTCGTCACCGTGCCGGAGGCATCGGCACGGAGAATTTCCGAAGTGCCGCGCACGGCCGCCAGCATGCCGGTCTCGCCGGTCTGACGCATGCGGCGTTCGATGTTCTCGATCACGACGATGGCATCATCGGCCAGCAACCCGACGGCGATGATGATGGCGCTGAGCGTCACCATGTCGAATTCATAGCCGATCAGCCAGAGAATGGCGAAGGTCATCAGATAGGTGAAGGGGATGGACAGCGCCGTGATGAAGGCCGCGCGCGAATTGCTGAGAAACAGCAGAATGACCGCCAGGGTCATGATCACCGCATCGCGCAACGAGGAGAGCATGTTATCCACCGTCAGATGAATAAGCCGTCCCTGGGTGTCGGCAACCGAAAGCGTCAGCATCGGAAACTGCTTGCGGATTTCAGGCAGAGCCTCGCTGATTCTGCGCACGGTGGCATCGGCGGTACCGTGCTCGCTGCGCAATACCGATACGGCCACGGCAGGGCGCATGTCGCCGCGATACAGGGAGGTCGGGTCTTTGGCCCCCCAGCCGACACGGCCGAGATCACCGACGCGCACATGATTGCCGCCGGGCAGGGGGACGAGAACCTCCGCCAGATCGGCAGGCAGTTCGGCCAGGCGCTTGGCCGTCAGCAGCAGGCGCAGCCCGTCGCGATGAACCAGCCCCGCCGGGAAGGAAAGGTTGGAATTTTCCAGCGCGCGGGCCACCTGGGCCACGGTAATGTTGTAGGCCTGCAGCTTGTTGCGGTCCAGATCGATGGCCACCTGACGGATATCGCCGCCAAAGATCTCCACCTCGGCCACGTCATCGAGACGCAGCAGCGCATCGCGCAAGGGATTGGCGGCAATGCGGCGCACCTGCCCCAGATCGAGGTCGTATCCCTCCGCCGGGCTGGCCGCCAGCACCACGGCCGGGCGGGCGGCCTCGGTGATCTTGAGCACCAGCGGGCTGCGGGTACCTTCCGGGAAACTGCCGGTGACCCGGGGCAGTTCCGTCGTTACACGGTTGGCGGCATCCTCGATGCTGATGCCATATTCGAATTCCACCCGCACCGCCGACACCTCGTCGCGGGACGTGGAGGTCACCTTGCGCACCCCGTCAATCGCCGCCAGACGGACTTCCAGAGGGTGGGTCACCTCGCGTGCCACATCGTCGGAGGCGGCGCCGGGCCATTGCACGACAACCGAGACCATCGGGCGGTTGACATTGGGAAACAGGTTATAGGGCATCTTGCGGTAGGCAAAGATGCCGGCCAGCACGATCAGCAGATACAGGGCCAGGATGACATGCTTCTGGGAAAGGACGGCTTTCACTGGCGCGGCTCCCGGCTTTCGGGCTCGGGAACCACGGGATCATTGTCCTGCAGGCTGAGCAATATGCTCTCCTTCGCCGTCACGACCCTGTCGCCGGGCTGCAGATCGCCCGCCACACCGACCCCCTCATGACCGCGGGCGGCAATACGCACGGGAACCTTTTTCAGCACATAGCCGGTGCCGCCGTCACCCTTTTGCAACTTGAACACCACACCCCGGCTGTCGTCGGGCGAAAATGCCACCGCCGCCAGCGGCACCACCAGGCTGCCGGGATATTCATTCATGATCACGCGGCCGGGGATGCGCGCGCCGCTCGGCAGGCGGAAGGGCATCGTCTCCACATCCGCTTCCACCGTACCCAGGGAGAGGGCATCCAGATCGGGAAAAATCCGCGTGATGCGAACCGTTTGGTCCCGGTCATCCTGGGTCAGGACGATCTTGCTGCCGGGCGCGAGCTTTTCCAGAACATGCTGAGGCACCGAAACCGATATTTTCACGCCGCCCTTGGCCGTGATACGGTACAGCGGACGGCCCGGGCTGGCCAGATCGCCGACTTCCTGCAGGCGGGCGGCAATCACGCCATCGACGGGAGAGAGAATGGTGCCATAGGCCAGGCGGGTTTTCAGGGCCTCGATCTGACCGCGAAGCTGCTTGACCCGCTGGCGGGAGGCATCGAGCTGGGCACTCAGCCGGTCGACCAGATCCTGCGCGGCAAAGCCCTTCTTCAGCAGGGCCTTCTGCCGTTTCAGTTCCTTGGCCTGATAATCGGCATCGGCCTTGGCCCCGGCCAGGCTCGCCTTCAGTGCCGCAAGGCTGTTTTCAAGCTCCAGCGTATCGATCCGCGCCAGAAGCCAGCCTTTCCTGACCGCCTGTCCCTCGCGCGGCCCCAATTGTTGTATGACACCGGATATCTGCGGCGAGATCGTTACCTCGCTGCGCGATTCCATCCGCGCCAGAACCGGAAATCCGACCGTCAGATCCTGCCTATCAACCCGTACGCTGCGCAGGGCCCACGGATATTCGTTCATTGCGGGAGTGCGCTGCAGAGCCTCCAGCCGCTTGCCATGAAGCGAGAAGGCACCGAAACCGATCAGCGCCAGAACGGCGATGCCGGCGAGGGCTTCGCCCAGCCGGCGGGCGATTGAGGGCTTCCTGTCCGGCGCGCCGTCATTTTCATGTTTGACCGCAGCCGTTTTCTTCCGCTCCGCCATCATCGCCACCCCTTCATTTCGCCGGGAATTCAGTCCGTTTCACCTGGCACAAGACCCGATGAGGGTATCAAGAAACCATTCACATACCTACAGATATTCCCTCACGAACATAGTTCAACAGTCACATCACGGAAAATCAGCGCAGGCAGGCCGCGATGTTGCCACCATCGACGGTGGTGACATCGCCGGTGGTCTTGCGCGCCAGGGCATGATGCAGAAAGGCCTGGGCGACATCCTCTGCCGTGACCTCCAGCCCCAGCAGGTTGCCGGCCATGTAATCCGCCTCGCTCAGCCCCCGGGCGCGGGCGCGGGCGGCGATCATCTCCTCCGACAGCAGTCCGCTTCTGATCCGGTCGGCATTGACGGCATTGGCGCGGATGCCGTCGCGCCCG
>CAYXDL010000027.1:0-12133 GCA_964463775.1 uncultured Hyphomicrobiales bacterium | reverse complement strand
TGAGGGCGTTGCGGAGCAGAACGGGGGCAGGCGTGATTGCGGATTGATGACGCAGCCAGTGCAGATACCGCCTGAGCGCCGCGGCATGGAGAGAACGGGGATGGGCGAAATCAACGTCGTTATGGGTGGTGCAGACCAGAACCGGCGCGTCCGCCATGGAGAGGATTTCACGGCTGATGGCCACGCGCAGGCGGTGATCGCGGTGTTCGATCTGCAGCGAGGCGGGGTCGATATCGCTTCCGGGACGGAGGGTGGCACGCAATGCCCGGGTCAGGTTGATGCCGAGGCGCAGGAGTGATGTCCCCGACCTGTGCATCCCGGGCAGGGCTGCCGCTATCCCGGCCAGCAGAGCACGTCCGGCGATGGCCGGGTCCGGCAGGCGCCGCGTGGCGGAGGCGGAGAGGGGAAATTCCCAAATGCCGCTTATCTCGACGGGTTCGGTGCCGATATGGCGCCAGTCGATGCCATAAGCGGGTTTGTAGCGACCCGGCACCGTGGTGGAGCTGTAACGATAGCCCAGAGATTTCAGAATGCGGAACGTGGTTTCGTTGGCGGAGTAGAAACCGGCACGGAAGCTGACCGGCCGCCGGCCCAGTGCTTCCTCAATGATGCCGGTGGCCTGTGCAAGCAGGCGTTCCTGCACAGCCGTCTCAAGAAGGCCCAGCGATTCGGAAACCCCCAAACCGAAGGTTCGCGGATGCAGATGAAGGCCGCATTCGACCATTTCCGGATCCAGCCCTTTCAGATAATCAGCATGCAGCGTGGCAGCCTCAGGCGTCAGGAAGAGGGTGACTGGAAAGCCTGTTTCCCTTGCAATATCGATGAAAGCGGTAATATTGCGGGCGCTTTCCCTTTCCGTCTGCGGCCCCGCGGGGTAGAAGGGCTTGCCGGGATTGACGCGTTCGCAATCCATGGTCAGGACGAAAGGAACGCTCTTGCTCATTTACGCACCGCCGGTCGGTCATGATGGATGATATGCCTATATATAGCCGCAATGATACGGCCTGTCCCGATATCAGTGTGGTGATCACCACTTATAACCGACCCGATGGTGCCATCAGGGCGGTGCGCAGCGTCATGGCGCAGAGCATTCCCCCGCGTGAACTCATCGTTGTGGATGATGCATCGGCGCGCACGATCCGCGACTGGCTGGGACGCCAGGCGGACAAGGCGCCCTTTCCTGTCCGTTTCATTGCCCATGAGCACAACAGGGGGCTGCCTGCGGCCCGCAACACCGGCTGGCGGGCGGCGAAGGGGTGTTGGGTGGCGTTTCTCGATGATGATGATATCTGGAAGACCGACCGTATCGAATCCCAGCTTCCCCTGCTGGAGGAATGGTCGGGACAACCCGTCGGAGCCTGTTATTGCGGAGGCGAGACCCATTACATGCAGGATAATGTCCGCCGGGCCGTTGCCGTCAGTCTGCCGGTTCATCATGGGGATCTGGCTGCCGGGATCCGTGTCAACGGGCTCAGGACCATTGCCTCCGCCGCTATCTTCAGCCGCCGGGCGCTCGCCGATCTTGGCGGATATGACGAGGAGATGGTCTCCTCGGTCGATCACGATATGTGGATGACGCTTGCAGCCGGCGGTTATGCGGTGCTGGCGGTGCACAAGCCGCTGGTGATTTCCTTTGATCGTGCCGGCGGGCATTCGATGATGAGCGACGGCCGCCGCCGTATCCGGGGCGTGCTGCAATTCGCTGAGAAATGGCGGCCCCAGTTCCGCCGCTGGTTCGGCGATGCGGGCGGTGATCGTTACACGGCCCGTTATGTCGGGCGGGTGCTGGGCATGCTGGGCGGTGAATTGCTGGCCCATGGCCGTATCCATGACGCGGCACATGCTTTTGCGGCGCTATGGCGGCATGCCGGTTTTCGCGGCTTGTTCGTGGCCTTGCCGGTGGTGGTCAAGGAAATGCTGCGCTGCTGGATTCCGCCCCATCATTTCGTGCGCCTGCGCGATCTGCTGCGCCGCTGAGGTGCTGCGGGATCCTACCCTTCTTTCACCGGATCGCTGCATATGGCAAGCAGCCGCCCGGCACGCTGTTCATCGTTCAGACGCAGATAGCGGTGGCGGTAGAGGCGGAAGAAGCCGTCCGTCAGGCTTTTACGGGTAATGACGTAATTGTTTCCGCCCCCGCCGAGCAGGCGAAACAGGATTTTCAGCGGGATGGAACGGATGTCGTCAAACGGCACGATGCCGATTTGCCGGAAATGCGGGGCCAGTGTCTTGCGCAATGTCTGCATTGTGAAATGCTGGTAATGTTTGGCGCTGACGGTTTTATTTGCGTGGGGCACGGTCATGATGAAGCGGCCGCCATCGGCCAGATTGCGGGTGATCGCGGCCAGAAAGGGCTGCACGTCTTCAGGCGGGATATGCTCCAGAACCTCGATCAGGGTAATGACATCGTAGGGCCGGCCCAGTGCCGATGCGGTGATGTCGATGTTCTGATAATCGATATCGGGGTTGAAGGCCCGTGCCAGGGCGATGGCGCGCGGGGAATAGTCGACACCAAGAAGATCGGCATTGCCATGGCGGCGGCGTATTTCGCGCAGAAAGCGCCCGTCGCCGCAGCCGACATCGAGAAGGGAGGAAAAGGGCGCCGCCTCGACCGCCTCCAGAGCCATCAGAACGCCGCCGAGATAACGAAACCCCCAGGACCAGTAGCGCATCGGGCGGAAGCCGTCATCCATGTCGGGAATGTAGTGATAGGGAAAAGCGTACTGACGTTCCTGCACCTGCTGGGTGCTGTCCAGCGCGGGCGTTTCTGACGGGGCGGCGGATTGGCTCATGTGATGCGGAACCTGCTGGTGCAAATCGGTTTGGTTGTGTTCTGCCCGGAAGATAGACGCCGCCCGGGTGATGGGCAAGGTATGGAATTCATGTCCCTGTTCCTGATGGCCCGCATTGACAGAAGAAAGGAAGAACTTTACCAACGGCAGAGCCTTTTCTGGAGATGCCGCGATGATGCGCAATATTGCGCCGGAAACGAAACTGCTGATCACCATTGCCTTGGCGTTTCACCTGATTTTCGTCTGGTTGTGGCTGTTCCCTTTTTCCTATGCGCCGGGAAAGGTGATCTCGCCCAGTGTGTATTCTTTCATTTCCGATATGGAGTACTACCGGCGCTATGCGGAAAAGATCTGCGCCGCCGGGTGGCGGCCGCTGCTTGCGGATATCCTGCATTATTACCGCATCATTGGCGGAATCGATGCCGCAACCCCGCCGCCGCCGCCGGGTGTGCTGTTGCCGGCGCTGATGTGTCTGAGCGGCTACGCCCCGGGGCAGACATTGCTTCTGGCGGCGATATGGCTGGAAAGCGCGCTTGCCTTTTCCCTGCTTTCCGCCTGGTGGCTGATGCGCCGGGGGGGCGGGCTGTTCTGGGCGGGATTGTTCGCCTTTTCACCCTATACGCTGTTTCATGGTTTCGTCATCGGTGCCGACATGCCTGCGGCATTGCTGGTATTCGCCACCTTTCTGGCCGTGGAGCGGGCCGTCAGACTGCACTGGCGGGCGAAGGCCTATGCGCTGGCGCTGGGTCTGGCCGTGGCAGCGGCTCTTTCACGGCCGACAGGGCCGCAGGCACTGCTGATCCTGCATGGGGCATTACTGTTTCTGCCCGCGGGCCTGCCATGGCGGCGCATACTGGGGCTGCAGGTCCTGACGGCGGTCTTTACTCTTGCCGGCATTTGGTATTACTTCCCTTATTTCCACTGGTTCATCACCGTGTCGGGCGATTATCAGCCTGTCGGCGGTATTGCGCAGAGCTATCTGATCAGTGGCCTTGGCGATCTGTGGAACGATCCGCTCCTCTATCTGCGCCAGGGGGCTGAATTGCTCGGGCGTAAACTGCTTATGCTGTCGGGTTATTATCCATCCGATTCCGGGTCATTATACGGTCTGTCGGCCCGTTTCGCTTTCGGCGTGTTTCTGCTTCTGGGCTTCATCGCCACCTTCATACGTGGCAGGCGGCTGGAAATACTTGCCCTGTTGGTGGTGTTGTCGCCAATGCTGTTCGGCCATACCATGGCCCGATATCTGCTGCCGGTGATGCCGGTGATATTCCTGCATGCGGTCATGGTGCTGCGTCTGTTATGGCGGCGATGGGCGGGGCGCTGATTGCCGTGTTTGTCATGCTGGTGTAGCGTGCCCGTGACGGCAAATCGGAAACAATTAAACGGATGAGCGTATGTGCGGTATTTTCGGCATTGTCCTGACGGCGGCGCGGGCCCTTCCCCCTGATCGTATGGAGGAGGTGACACGCCTGCTGTTTCGCATTTCCGAACCCCGCGGGCGCGAGGCGGCGGGCTGCGCTATCGCCGGGACCGACGGCATTGCTGTTTTCAAGCGTCCCTCCGCCCCGTCACAGATGCTCAAATCTCCGGATTTCAGGGTTTTTCTGCGGGATGCGCTCGGACAGAAAGGGGAGGTGGCCCTGCTGGGCCATTGCCGTCTGGTGACCAGTGGTTCCCAGGTGATCCAGTCCCATAATCAGCCGATTGTCACCGGCGACATCGCGGGGGTGCATAACGGGATCATCGTCAATGCCGATGACCTGCCTCCGGCCGGCAAGAATGATACCGACAGTGCCCGGCTGTTCCATCTGATCGATGCGGATGAGGGAGAAATTCCCGCACGTATCGCCCGCGCTTATGAGCGCATGGAGGGCGAAGCATCGATTGCCTTTCTGCATTCTGCCCGCCGGGCCCTGTATCTGGCCACCAATACGGGATCACTTTATTATGCGGTCGGTGACGGGGTCTGCGTCTTTGCCTCGGAACGCTATTTCGTCGAAACCTTTCTTGCCCGTTCCGGGCTGGACGGTCTGTCGTCCGATGCGCCTGCGGAACGGCTGCAGCCTGGCCATGGGGTGGTCATCGGCTTTGCCGATGCCATGGCGCATTCCTTTTCCCTGACGGGGGATGATACGGCCACGGTGGCGGATGTGCCGGATGCGCGCTGCCTGCCTGTGCGTGATCTGACGATCCGCGGTCATGAACTGCGCCGCTGCAGCCGCTGCATTCTGCCCGCCACCTATCCGCTGATCGAGTTTGATTCCGACGGGGTGTGCAATTACTGTCGCGATTATGAGCCGCAGCCCCTGCACGGGCGCGAGGCGCTGGAACGCATTCTCGAACGCCATCGTTCCAGGGACGGATCTCCCGATTGCATCGTCGCCTTTTCCGGAGGGCGGGACAGTTCCTACGGGCTGCATCTGATCAAGCGCGAGCTGGGCATGAATCCGATCGCCTATTCCTATGATTGGGGGTTGGTGACCGACATAGCCCGGCGCAATCAGTCGCGCATGTGTGCCCGCCTCGGGGTGGAGCATATTGTTCGTGCAGCGGATATTCCGAAGAAGCGTCGCCATGTGCGCAAGAACGTACTGGCCTGGCTGAGGCGGCCCGAGCTGGGCATGGTTCCGTTGTTCATGGCCGGGGACAAGATGTTCTTTCATCATGCGCGGGAGATCCGCAGGCAGACCGGTATCGATCTGGTGATCTTCTCGGCCGGGAACGAACTGGAACGTACCGATTTCAAAACCGGTTTTCTGGGGGTGCGCGAAAACAGGCACCGCCAGGTGCTGTTCAACTTCGACTTCGGGATCAAGGCGCGCATGGCGCTGTGGTATGCCAAGCAATATCTGCTGAACCCCGCTTATTTCAACGAATCCTTCTTCGACAGCCTGTTCGCCTATTATTCAACCTTCATCGGACGGGACGATTTTCTCTATCTGTATCATTACCTGCCCTGGGATGAGGAGACGATCAACAAGACCCTGATCGGGGAATATGGCTGGGAGACCGAGCCCGGTTCGGACAACACCTGGCGCATCGGTGACGGTTATACCGCCTTCATCAACTATATTTATCATACGGTGGCCGGGTTTTCCGAATATGACACCTTCCGCTCCAACCAGATTCGGGAAGGGCTGATCAGCCGCGAAGAGGCCCTGCGCCTTGCCGCCATCGACAATGAACCGAAGCTTGAGAATATCCGCGCCTTTACCGAGGCCGTCGGTCTGAATCTGGAAGAACTGCTGGTGCGGATCAACGCCATTCCGAAGCTGTACTGACATGACGGCCCGTCGGACAGGCAGCGCGGGCCGTGGCGGCATCCTGGCCGATACCCTGTGGTCCTATGGGGCCATGGGTGCCATGGCGGCCGCCGGGTTATTGCTGAACCTGCTGATTGCCGCCTTTTCCGGTGCCGCAGCGCTCGGGGTGTTCAATCAGATCTATGCCGTTTTCGTCATCGCCGGGCAGCTTGCCGTTCTCGGGCTGCATGACTCCGTACAGGTTGCCCTGGCGGCCCGCCGACAATCCCATCCACAGACGGATATTATCTTGTCGGCATTGTCAGCAGGATTGATCAATGCCCTGTTGGCGGCCCTGCTGATCTATCTGCTGGCGCCCGCGATCGGTGAGATGCTGGACAGCCCCTCCGTGGCAGCGGGTCTGTCCATGGCTGCTCCTGGGTTGGGATTGTTCATTCTCAACAAGGTGGGGATGGGTATCTTACAGGGGCAGCTGCGCCTGCGCCTGCTGGCGCGGTTACAGATTCTGCGCATTGCCGTGCTTTTCGCCGTCGGGTTGTGGGTGTTGCTGACGCGCCGGGATCCGGCGTTCTTCGGTCTGGCATTCAGTGCCGGAGAACTGGTGTTATCCCTGCCTCTGACACGGTGTGTCTGGCCGAGGGGATCTGCCGGCGGGGATGAGGGATCGCTGCGCCTCTGGCTGCGCCGCCATTACGGCTTCGGCCTGCGGGCACTGAGCCATGGCCTGCTGTCGGAAGCCTATATCCGCATCGATGTGCTGATGCTGGGTATTTTTGCCGGTGATGCCGAGGTCGGGGTCTACAGCTTTGCCGCCCTGTTCATCGAAGGCTTGTTCCAGGTGGCCGTGGTCATCCGCACGGTGATCAATCCGCGCCTTGCCGCATTGCTGGCCCGTGGCGGACGGGTCGTGCCGCTGCTGCGCCGGGCATCGGGCGCCGCCTTTATCATCTGTGCCGGCACGGCGTTGCTGCTGTGGTGGCTTTTGCCGCTGGCCGGGATGTATTTTGCCGGGGATATCGCCATGACCGCCCGCCCGGTTTTCGCCGTGCTGGCGGTGGGCATGTGTGTCTATGCCCTGCTTGTTCCCGCCGATCAGATGCTGCTTCAGGGGGGGTATCCGGGCCGTCAGAGCCTGTTGATGGCATGGAATGTCCTGATAAACGCGCTGCTCAATTTCCTGCTGATTCCCCTTTACGGGGCGATGGGCGCGGCGATGGCGACAGCAACGGCGTTTGTTCTTGCCGCCCTTGGCGCACTGATAGCGGCGGGATGGACCCTTCGCCACAGGGCGGATCCGCGATGAGAGGATTTTCCCCTGTCACCTGAGCATGCTATGACTGTCCGATGCCAATGAAGACGGAAAACGGACACATCGCGGGACTCTGGATCGCCATGCCTGCCTTCAATGAGGCGCCGGTGATCGGTGAGGTCATTGCCTCCCTGAGACGCGCCGGTCATGAGGTGGTCGTGGTCGATGACGGATCCTCCGACGGCACCGCGGATGCGGCGCTGGCGGCGGGGGCGGTGGTGTTGCGTCACGCCGTCAATCTCGGCCAGGGGGCGGCACTGCAGACGGCGATTGAATATTGCCTGGGGCAGGGCGCCCGCTATATCTGCACCTTCGATGCCGATGGTCAGCATGACCCGGCGGATATTCCCCGCCTGTTTGCCGCCATGAAGGAAAAACAGGCCGATGTGGTGCTGGGTTCGCGTTTTCTTGGCCAGGCGCCGAGGATGCCGGCCTCCCGGCGTCTGCTGCTGAAGGCGGCCGTCGCCTTTATGCGCCTGTATGGCGGTTTGAAACTGACCGATGCCCATAACGGGCTGCGTCTGTTTACCCGCGATGCCGCCAGCCGCTTTGAGATCCGGCAGGCGCGGATGGCCCATGCCTCCGAAATGGTGCGTAAATGCCATAAGGCGGGGTTGAGGATCATCGAAGTGCCCTGCACGATCCGCTACACGGATTATTCCCTGTCCAAGGGGCAGGGCGGGCTTGGCAGCATCAATATCCTGCTTGATCTGTTTCTGGAAAGGCTGCACCGGTGATCATCTTCGAACTGTTCCTGACGGCGGTGCTGTTGCTGCTGATTCTGTTGGTGCTTCGTTCTTCCACGCTCTATGCGGCCTACAAAGTGCTGATAAGCCTGCTGCTGCTGGTCGGTATCGGCTTTGTCTATTACCCGGAAGGGGCCGATCGGATTGCCGCATTCCTTGGCGTGCGGCGTGGTTCGGATCTGGTGTTCTATCTCAGTACCGTGTTTCTGCTTTTCGTTGCCCTGACATCCTATACGCGTGCCCGGCGCATGCAGCAGCAGATCGAGGCGCTGACCCGCGAACTGGCCAGGCTGACGGCGCGAAAGCATGATGATGAAAGCACTCAGCCGCCGTCCCCCGGCAGGGAAGACAAATAATCGCGGCAGCGCTCAAGTCTGGGGTTGCATGCCCGAATGCAGGCATAGAGGCTGAGATGATGCAGGGGCAGGGGAAAACGCTTTATGGCGGTATCAGCGAAGAAATGACGGATCAGGGCGATGATTTCACGCGCTTCGTTAAGATGTTCGTGGCGCATGAGCACGCCATAGGAATGACCGGTGCGCAAACGATAGGACAGGCCGGTGGTCAGCCGCCAGCCAATCCCCCAGAGAAACCCGCCCTCGGAAGGGATGGCCGCCTGAAACACTCCTCTCCCGTGCATATGCAGGGCGGCGCGGGCAATGACGGCCGGAAGGTGCGGCAGGTGTTCGAGCACGGCAACCGAGATAATGCGCGCATAGCGACGATCCCGGGGAAGAGCGTTGATATCGGCATAAAAATCACGGATCAGATGCCGATGCGGTGAATCCGCATACAATTCCCTGAAAGGTTCGATGACATCATAGGCCCTGCCGCCATTCTGGGCCTCATAGGGCAGATGGTTGAGCGAACCGGCCCCGATTTCCAGAATATCGCCGTCATTTGTGCCATGCCGGGCGATCTGGCGGTGCATCCAGCTTTCGGCCTTCTGCGCCAGTGATGTGACCGCATCCGCTCCCTGGCGGTTGCGGCGGTATTCCCGGACATATATCGCCTGCTGGGCTTCCGGCAATGGCGGACGTTGCCGGGGATAGGTTGCAAGCAGCTCGTCAATGGATGGCATCGGCTTTGTCCCTTTCTGGTTGCGGCACTATAACGGGGGTTTGGCGGTCCCGTCAGCCGCTTTGTGCTTGCCCGCTGCCGGGGGGCGGGATAGAAACAAATGTGTTTTCAGACGCTTCGAGGTATCCATGGCCGATGGCGGCGCAGTGCGGATCAGCGTGATCATTCCCTGTTTTCAGGAGGCGCGTTTTATCGCCCGCTGTCTGGACAGCATCATCAACGGCGATTTCGATTTCGCCGCCAGCGGCTCCGAGATTTTTGTCATTGACGGCATGAGCGATGATGGCAGCCGCGATATCATCGCCGACTATGCCCGCCGTTACGATTTTCTCCACATGCTCGACAATCCCGACAAGATTCAGGTCAAGGCCCTGAATATCGGGTTGCGGCAGGCTTCGGGGGATCTGATTTTCCGGTGCGATGCCCATAGTGAATATCCGAAAGATTATTTTCCCGTTCTGATACAGCATCATGCGGCGGGGCTGGCGGATAATATCGGCGTACGCTGCGACAGCGCCCCGGGCGATGACGGCCGTGTGGCGCGGGCGATCGCCGCCGTGCTTTCCTCACCCGTCGGGGTCGGCATGTCACATCGTTCCCTGAGCGGGCGGGAGCCGCTGTTCGTCGATACGGTACCCTTCGGATCCTGGAAACGCGAGGTATTCGAGCGTTTCGGTCCCTATGACGAAGCCTTCATCCGTGCCCAGGATCTGGAACACAATATGCGCATCAAGGCCCGGGGGGCCAGGGTGGCCCTGCTGCCCTGGATTTCGGTGAAATACTATTCGCGCGAAAGTTTCCGCAAGCTGATACAGAAAGCCTATCAGTACGGATACTGGAAGAACATGGTGAACAAGAAGCACCGGCTTCTCTCAACCAAGCGGCAGTTGTTTCCCCCCGCTCTGGTTGCCTTTATGGTGCTGTCTCCGCTGTTGATGCTGGAGGAGGAGATCGGCAGGCCGCTGGCCTTTGCGGGCTGGGCTGTCTATCTGGCATTGATCGGCGCGGCTTCGGCCGTCGATGCCTGGCGCTTGCGCGATCCTTTGTCCTGGCCCCTGCTGATTGCCGCCTATTTCTGTCTGCATGTGGCGTATGGTATCGGCTATCTGGCCGGTCTGTTCAATGTCGTGATCCGGTCGCGATTCAGATTGTCGGATATGCTGACGCGGGTGACACGCTGATATGGGCAACCGGCTGCATATTGTTACTCCGACCTTTCGTGAACCGGGTCATGTCGCCGATCTGATCGGTGATCTGCGCCGCCAGGATTTTACCGATTTCAGCCTGCGCATCGTCAATTCCGACCCCGGTGATGAAACCAGCGCCCTGATCGCCGCCTGCCGGGACGTGGATATCCGCGAGGTTCCGGCCGCGCCCGAAATTTTCTGGACCGGCGCCGTCGCCATGGGGATCGAGGATGTCCTGCCTGAGGCCGGGAAGGATGACATGATCCTGCTGCTCAATTGCGATATCCGCCTGAAACCCGATTTCCTGCGCCGTTACCTGGCGGCGGCGGCGGAACGCCCGGGGGCCCTTTTCTGTGCGGCTTCGGCGAGTGGCGGGCGGTTCGTTTCCAGCGGGGCGGTCATGGTTTCCTGGCCATTGTCCCTGACCCGGCATGAACTGACCGGTCCCCGCCGCCCGGTGGCGGAGCGCTTCGTGCCCGTGGACATGCTGGCCGGGCGCGCCTTGTTGTTTCCGGCATCGCTGATCGGGGAGATCGGCAATTTCGCGGCTGACCGCCTGCCCCATTATGCGGCGGATTACGAATTCACCGCCCGGGCGAAGGCGGCGGGGCATCCGCTGTTCGTTGTCAGCGATGTGGTGCTGGAAAGCGATACCCGCAATACCGGCGGCAAGGCCTTTCAGGCTGACAAGGGGCTGCGCGAACGCATCGCGCTTTTGTTCAGCCTTCGTTCGCCGCTCAATCTGCGTTACCGCAGCCGTTTCGCCCTGATGACCTATCCGGGATGGACGGCCGCGGCCGGTGTGCTCAGCCTGACAGCCAAGGCCCTGATTGAGGTGTTGTTCGGCCGTCTGGCCTACCGGCTTCTCCGCAGCCGGCATGTGACGGACTGAAGCGATGGAACGGGCATGGCGCGGATATCCCTCCTTCGGTGATCCGGTTCCCGCTGCCTTTGCACGTCCCGGCGTCACCGCGGTGCTGCTGGGTTTTGCCCTGCTCTATCTGCTGGCCATGCTGCATGTGCCGCTGATCCGCATCGGCGCGCGGGCCGATGCCGATTCCATCGGTCTGTTCGATCTGCTGATCACCGCCGCACTGGTGCTGTTGCTGCCGCTGATATTGCGCCAGCGTTTTCTGCATGGGGCGCAGCCTTTTCTGCTGTATCTGGCGTTCATTTTCTATTGTGCCATCGTCTATTTTTACAGTGCCATCGCCTTCAGCCAGTGGAATGTGTTCGGTGCGCTGGTGCTGATCAAACTGCTGCAATACGGCGTGGCAATGCTTTTGTTCTGGTGGGCGATGGAGCGGCTGAGCCTGCAGCAGGTGGTCTTCATCTTCTGTATCGCGGGCATCATTTTTTCAATAAACGGTTTTGCGCGGCTGTCGATGGGTCTCGATTACCGCCTTGGCTTCATTCTGAAGGCGGGTGAGGCAACATCGCAGCCGGCCGGATTCTTTCTGGGGCTGAATGTCCTGTTTCTGATTTTCTGCCTCAAACGACCGGATATCCGCCATCGCTGGTTTTTATGGGCCTGCCTGGGGCTGTTCGCGGCGGCTTTGCTGGCGACCCTGTCGCGCTCCAACCAGATCGCATTTCTGGCCGTCCTGCCGCTGCTGCTGCTGGCACGAACGACCCCGGTGCGGGCCTATTTCATCCTGCTGGCTTTCTCTGTGGCCTTTGCCGCCTTCATCGCGCTTGTCGTATCGCTGAATCTGCCGGTGCGCCTTGTTTATTACCTGCTGGATCCGACCAT
>CAYXDL010000026.1:0-12445 GCA_964463775.1 uncultured Hyphomicrobiales bacterium | reverse complement strand
CAATAGAGCAAGAGGTCGTAATTGAGTGTGAATACCTTGGAATAATTACTCAAGAACTCGGCACATGCTGTCCGTTGATTCTCGGGCACGTCAAACTGAATGCCGGGGTGCACTTCGCGAACTGCGTGAATTAGCGCCTCTCTGACTTGTTCTGCGTCTGTGGATAGGGCTCTCGCACGGTTATCCTCGCCATACGCCCCCTCCACTAAAGCAGCATGCTCAAGCGCACGCATCACCGCCTCGAAGTCCTCGGTATCAAGTTGTCGAAAGACATTCCGAATGGGGTGGTCGTCAGCGAGCCCCGATCTTTCGAGCAAGCTTGAATATGCGAAGCGATCATCTTCGCTCTGGGCCCGCGAGAAGCCGTTCCCTATCAAGACATGACGGCCTTCCGGCCTGGTTTCAGCGAGGGCATCTCTGTAGGTAATCAACTCACACATCCGCACCTCCCCATACATTCGCGGAAGCCGAGTCGAAAAACGCCACTTCCAGCGGCCAACGGTCATGGCGCTCGGCTGCTATCGCCTCCGCCCGCCGAATGATCTCGCGATTGGTTTCCGAATTGGGGTCACCGAAAATCCCGACATAGAGCTTCTTGAAACGTCCTCGCCCAAGACGACGCAAAATGTGATCGTCATTCGAAGCCAGAGAGTGACCAAACACAAAGAAGCAATGCGTACTTTGCTGCGCGTTCGCGGTCAGAACCTTGAACGACTGGTACAGATACGCGTTGTGCCGGATTTTGTTCTTCTTCTGGGTGCTCGTACCCTCGGCGACAAACAGCGGAAATTTGTTCGCGTTAATCGCTGCACGCGCCTGCTCAACAAGCGGCTCACCCCTCCGCACCCAAGTGTATTTCTGCAATTCTGACCCGGAGTCGAAAAGATGAAGGCCGCCATGCAAATAATGAACATGAGCACTGTGCGGCGCCGTCTCACCTTGCCAAACCACATAGTCGGCATCCGGCTCGTCTTCATCGTTTCCGAAGCCGTCGTTTTTCTTGAGTTCTAGCGGTTCATCTTCAACCGGATTGTCTTCATGCATAAGGGCCCAATAGAGAAGCAGGTCATAGTTCAACGTGAACACATGGCCTTCTCTGTTCGGCCCCAGGAAATGGCTCAGAAACTGGCGGCAGGCCAAGAACTCCTGATCCCCGATTGTGTTCGGTGTCGCCGGATGATTGTTGGCGATGGTCGAAACGAGTATTTCTTTCAAAGCCGCAGCATGGTCCCGCATCGTCTGGGCACTGACGGGATTGTCCGGCGCATAAATGGGGACAAGTGCAGATGATCGCTCCAAAGCGCGAATGACCACTTCAAAATCCTGCGTACCAAGTGCCTCAAAAACTGCTTCAACCTCGGGGACAGCGCTGAAATCCGCCTCACCGAACAGGGAGGTATAGTGAAAAATCTCCGCCCGACAGCCAATGCTAAAACCATTACCCAAAATGAGATGGCGCTTCCTGTATTGTTCCGAATCCTCAATCGCATCCGCAAATGTGGAAAGCTCAGTCATCGACCTTCATTTTATTAGAAATCATAACCAACAAAGACGCATAAGTAGGATATATATACCCTATATAATATTTTATATGAAACATATTATCGTCCTGAGAAACAGGAAAAGAGCACACGCAACACATGGATCATCGCTTTTGGCTATTTGGCAAGCGGTGAGTTGTGAGGAAGTGGGCGGCGGCGGAGTCAAAAATATTCTCTGCCGTCGCCCGGCAAGCGGAGCTTCGCGTTCTCACTCTCAGCGAACGCACCTGTCTGCTCTAGCATCCTTCGCGCGCCGTCAAGGTCACTCCAGTCGATAGCATGTGTGTATTGCTGGGCATAATCCAACATCCGGATTAGTGGCGTGGTATGGCCGTTATGGGATAGCGCCTTCAGCGCCCCAAGATAATCCGTACGATACGATGTCGGGATGATGATGCGCTCCTGGCCACCTGCGACAAGCTCGGCGTTCATCATGATCCGTGCCGCCCTGCCATTTCCATCGGCAAAGGGATGAACCTCACTAACCAGCAGCATCATGAAGACGGCCCTCTGAAATAGCTCGCCCAGCCCTTGCAGGAAAGCGAAACCTTTTTCGAGCGTGCCGATGACAAGATCGGGTGCGACAAAAACAGTGTTTCCAGCCCGGTTCGTCATGGTTTTGAACACGCCCGGATTCTTGTCCGGACGGGCCTCCATGATCGCCGCATGGCGGCGGCGAAGCAGGGTCAGGAATTCATCAAAATCCGAAGGGAGCTTTCGCATCTCCGCTTGGTCGGAGACGACGCGATAGGTGCCAAGAACATCATGAGCGTCATCCGGGCGCTCCTGCGGGATCACGCCCTTGAAGACGATATCTTCGGCTTCCTCGACACTGAACTCCGTGCCTTCGATGAAGTTGGAAAAATAAGCCTCAAAGAAGGCGAGATTGGCATTGGCCTTTCCCGTTCGTTTCGGGGCCGGACGGTCTGTGGGGATTGTCTCGCGTAGCGCCGCAAAGAGCGTCTCGAACAGGCGAACCCGCTCGGGGTCGAAAGGCTGACCAGCGGCGCGCGCTTTGCCAACCGAACTTTGGACCTTGGTGTGGCGTGTTCCGAGCAAGGTGCCAACCAGCTCGTTGAAGGCCTCGAATTCCTTCTCAAGCCCGAGCTGTGGCGCTATCTCACGTGCCTCGTCGCGGAGACGGTTCAAGGCCGTTTCACCTTGTCGCCGCAACAAGGCATCCAGGCGGTTTTCGATTTCCGCACGCGACAACGTCCGCGCCAGGCGCGAACCGCGCGCCCGCGACGGACGCATGTTTTCGAGATAGGCACGCGCTGGTGATGCCAAGCGCGCGCCGCCGATAAACGGCCTATCGCTTTCAAGTGGCCCCGGCCCTTTTCGGGGGCGGAAGACAAGCCCCGGCAAAACGACATCTCGTTTCTTGTCCGATATCAGACAGACCGAACCGTCCGGAGCAGGCTGGTTCTCAAGGGCTGTCCGGTCGGTGATCAGGGCATCGGGATAATAGGATGTGATGAGGTAGTACCAGTTGCGCCGAACCAGCCTCTCCGGCTCTTCATCCAGATTGCGGGTATAGAGCCGCGAGGCGAGCTTCCGAAGCCGCCCACGCGCCACGGCGGCGGACACGGCTTTTGAAATGGCCGTCTCCGACACGAACACCTCAGGCATGGCATCAACGGAAAACTTGGGCATTAAGGCCACCTCCAAATACCACCATATAGAATTTTTGGGATTTAAAAAGACAAAATCGGAAAAATCGGGATATAACAGGCATTTCAGCAGAATTTTGGGGAGTTCCGCCGCCCTGCCCCGGGGATAAGGAAATTTTCGGGATATATTTATCCTGTCTTCGGAACAAACGGGGCTTAAGATGCGGCCATGATCCGTGCCCTTGCCAGCAAGGGACGGCCTGCATAGTCAATTCGCCCCGCACCCTGCTGCGGCTTGGAAGGGGGTGGCATTCCTCTCCGGCAAAAAGGGCTCATGCAGAAGCCCCGCACGGATTAGCGGCGAGCCGGCGATAAAAAGTTCCACACAAGAGTCCCACACGGATTCTGATGCGACCGCGATCGCCGAGGCAACAGCCACGAATAAGATATTTATTTCAAAGGGATAAATGGTGCGCCCGGCAGGATTCGAACCTGCGACCCCCGGATTAGGAATCCGATGCTCTATCCGACTGAGCTACGGGCGCCTGCCCCATCTTGTAAGGGCGCGGGCAGGCAGCGTCAAGCCAGCCGTCGGGAAAGCATCTCCCCGCTGAGCCCATACCCCCGGCACTTCCTTCCCCCGGCGGCCGGACGGACCGGGCTGACCTGCCCCTTTCCGGCGGCTGATGGGCGGCGGGCGTTGCCCCTTGCCTTTACATGCCCGGCCATTGGCCCTACCTATGGGGGATGCGACAGGATACAGACCCACAGCAGGCACCATTCCCGCCACAGCCCCCCCACCGGCACAAGGGACCGCCCGTTTTCAATGCCCCGCGCGGTGTCATGGCCCTGACCCTGGTCATGATCGCGATCTATGCCCTGCTCAATCTTGCGGGTGAACCCACCCTGGAATGGGCGCTGGCGCGGTTTTCATTCATCCCCGCCCTGTTCGAGGCCCGCATGCAGGCCGCGGACGGGCTGAATGCGCTGGCGGTACTGCCGCTGGTCACCTATATGTTCCTGCATTACGACCTGATGCATTTGCTGATCAATGCAGGATTTCTGCTTGCCTTTGGCAGCATCATCGAACGTCAGGCCGGAACCGCGCGTTTTCTGGCCGTATTCATCACCGCCGGCATTGCCGGCGCCTTCGCCCATATGGCGCTGGGCGGCAATCCGGACGCGGTGGTGCTGGGCGCCTCTGCCGGTGTTTATGGCCTGATGGGGACCAGCCTGCCCGCAATGTTCGCCCATCGGGCGGACCGGATGCGACGCATCATCACTTTTCTTGCCGTCATGATCGGACTCAATCTGATTTTTGCCATACCGGGCATCACCGCCCCCGGCGGTGCCGCCATCGCCTGGCAGGCGCATCTGGGCGGGCTGGCGGCGGGGCTGCTTCTTGCCCCTTTCATAAAGCGGCACTGAGCGGCCGTTCAGCCGGCAGAAACACGAACATCCGATGGCGGATGAGGCAGAACCACCGCCTGCCCGGCCCCGATCGCGGCGGCATAGGCCGACAGCAGAGCGTCATCCGGCGCACTCGTCAGCAGGCGGACAACGCGGCGTCCCCCGGCCAGCGCCGTGGCCACGGCCGACAGCGGTTCCTTGCCGGACACCGCCACCAGATCCGCATCGCGGCGGGCCAGATCACACAGGCTGCGGGCAACCCCGGCATCGTGGAAAATGATATCGGCCTCCTGCATCATCTGCAGGGCTGCGAGGGTGACATGATCGGACCGGCCGCCGGGGGCGACAACCATGTGCAGCCTGCCGCCATCCCGTCGCCAGGGGGCTGCCGGATCCTCCAGCGCCCGGATCAGATCCTCCTCGGCGCCGCCGATATCGCCATCCAGCGCCCGCGCCGCCACCGGGCCGCGAAAGACCCAGTTCCAGAAGCGCAGACGCGCCCGCCCCTCATGGAGTTGCGCGCCGACCCGTTCACGGCAACGCCCGGCCATGGCTGCCAGCGCCCCGAGCCCGGCAGGCAGCATCGCCTCGATCCGCGCCCGCAGCCCCCGGGCCAGAACCGGCGCCGCCCCGCCAGAGGATATGGCCACCACCAATGGCGAGCGATCAACAATGGAAGGAAGATAGAAACTGCACAGTGATGGCTTATCGACCACATTGACGGGAATGCCGCGGGCCTGCGCTTCGGCGGAAACGCTGCGGTCCGTTTCCTCATCGCCGCTGGCGGAAACCGCCAGGGTCATCCCCTCCAGCAGATCGGGGGTGAAAACACCGGCGGTCAGCACGGCCCGGCCATCATCGATCAGGGCCCGGACCGGCGCCCCGGTATCCCTGGCCACAACATGCACCCGCGCCCCGGCGCGGGCCAGTACCGCGGCCTTGCGCGCCGCCATCGCCCCCCCGCCCACGACCAGGACCTTGCGTCCGCGCAGGTCGTAGAACAGGGGAAAATGACGCATGACTTAGCCCAGACTGATATGGATCCCGCATTCGGTTTTCGCCTGCCCCGCCCACCGGCCGGAGCGCGGATCAGCACCGGGGGCGGTGCGTTCCGTGCAGCTCATGCAGCCGATCGAGCGATAGCCTTCCGCTTCCAAAGGATGGCGCGGCAGGTCGTGATCCTCAAAATACGCATCGATATCCTCTGCCGTCCAGTAGGCCAGCGGATTTATTTTGATCCGCTTCCCCCGCGCCTCATAAATGGGCAGGTTTTCCCGCTCCCCGCCCTGATAGCGCTTGCGCCCGGTGATCCAGGCATCGAACCCCTCCAGCGCCGCGGCCAGGGGCCGGACCTTGCGAAGATCGCAGCAGGCATCGGCATCGCGGGTGAACAGCAATCCGTCCGGATCCTGCCTGGCCACATCCTTCGCCGCAGGCGACAGGATTCGGATATCGGTCAGTCCCAGCCGGGCGCAAAGCTCCTGCTGATAGCGTCGGGTTTCACCGAACAGCTTGCCCGTATCGATGAACAGAACCGGCAGATCCGGCGCCACCTGCGCCACCAGATGCAGCAGCACCGCCGCCTCGGCACCGAACGAACTGGTCATGGCAATACGGCCGGGGAAATGACGCCTGATCGCGGCTTCCAGAATGGAGCGTGCCGTCATGCTGCGGTATTCCGCCTCCAGCGCCGCCGCGCGGGAGACGACATCGATCTTCTCCGCCGCACTCATGCGCCCCTCCCCGCCCGCAACCGCGCAAAGGGCGCATCCGCCCCACCTGCCGCCGCCAGAGCGGGCTGATAGGCAATATCGAAGGCTGACAGGGCCGAAAGCGCCACCTGACGCTCCACCCCGGGGGCCAGTTCGAACACGTCGATGCCACAGCGGGCCATGAAGAGAAGCTGATCGGCCAGCACGGCGCCACGGGCGCGAATCTCACCGCTGTAACCCAGTTCGGCGCGCAAAAGGCGGGCCTGGCTGTAGGGGCGTCCCTCATTGAGATCCGGGAAGTTCAACGCCACCATTCCGATACCCGCCAGATGGCCCTTCAGCAGGACGGGATCATCGGCCGGGTCGAGATACACACCCCGCACCGCACCGGTAGCAGCGCCTTCCTCCAGCCAGCGGGCTAGGGAAACCGCGACCGCCCCTGCCGCCGGCACGGCCTCGTCATCGGCCAAAAACCGCCAGTCATTTCGCGGGTTTGCGCCGTTGATCGCGATGATTTCAGGCATAGACCCTCTCCTTGAACGGTTGATCGCCGACGCGGCGATATGTATCGATGAAACGCTCATCGCCTTCGCGTTCGGCCAGAAAGGCATCGACAATGCCCTCGATGGCTTCGGGCACCTTCTCTGCCGGCAGGGCCGGACCGATGCGTTTTCCGATTGAGGCATCATCCCCGGAGGATCCGCCAAGGGTGATCTGATAGACCTCCTGCCCGCGCTTATCGACGCCGAGAATGCCGATATTGGCCACATTATGATGGGCGCAGGAATTGATGCAGCCCGATATGTTCAGGCTGAGATCGCCGATATCATGCAGATAATCCAGATCCTCGAAGCGTTCGGCGATCGCCTGCGCCACGGGGATGGAGCGCGCCGTCGCCAGAGAGCAGTAATCCATGCCGGGGCAGGCAATGATATCGCTGAGCAGGCCGTGATTGGGCGTGGCCAGATCCAGTGCCGCCAGTTCCCGCCACAATGACGGCAGGCGATGCAGGGGCACATCGGGCAGAACCAGATTCTGCCGGTGCGTGACCCGGATTTCGCCGAAGCCGTATTCATCGGCCAGACGGGCCATGGCCCGCATTTCATCGGCGCGCATATCCCCCGTCGGCCGGCCGGAACGCTTCAGCGATACCATGACAATGCCATAGCCCGGCTGACGATGGCTGAACACGGCGTTCCGCGCCCAGCGCCCGAAGGCCGGATCGTCGCGGCGCAATGCCTCGTATTCGCTGGTATCATTGGCCGGCGGCAGATAATCGGGGCGCGGGAAATGCGCCTTCATGCGTTCGATATCCGCCCGCCCCAAACGCAGGGCGCTGTGGCGCAGACGCTGCCATTCCTCCTCGACCAGCGCGGCAAAGGCTTCGATGCCGAGATCATTGACCAGTATCTTGATTCGCGCCTTGTATTTGTTGTCGCGGCGGCCGTGACGGTTATAGACGCGCAGCACCGCTTCCAGATAGGACAGCAGATCGGCTTCCGGCAGAAATTCACGCAATGTCTTGCCAATCACCGGGGTGCGCCCCAGCCCGCCGCCGACGAGAATGTGAAAACCGGTCTCGCCTGCCTCGTTACGCACGATCCGGATGCCGATATCGTGCACATGCACCGCCGCCCGGTCGCGGGAAGCACCGCTGACGGCAATTTTGAACTTGCGCGGCAGGAAGGAAAATTCCGGATGCAGGGTCGACCACTGGCGGATGATCTCGCAATAAGGGCGCGGATCGGCCACCTCGTCGGCGGCGATTCCGGCCAGATGATCGGCGGTGATGTTGCGGATGCAGTTGCCGCTGGACTGCATGGCATGCATTTCCACCTCTGCCAGCGCGGCCAGCATGTCGGGAATATCCACCAGCCGCGGCCAGTTGAACTGGATATTCTGACGGGTGCTGAAATGGCCATAGCCACGATCGTAACGTTCGGCAATATCGGCCAGGCGGCGCATCTGGACCGAGGAGAGAAGCCCATAGGGAATGTTCACCCGCAGCATATAGGCATTGAGCTGCAGATAAACGCCATTGCGCAGTCGCAGGGGGCGGAAGGCGTCCTCGTCAAGCTGGCCGGACAGACGGCGGGCAACCTGATCGCGGAACTGGTCGATGCGCTGGCTCAGCAGGCGGTGATCGAATTCATCGTAGCGGTACATGGATGTATTCCCGTTCTCACATTTCAGGCGGCCGAGCGCGACAATGCGATTTTCGCATCGCCGGTGGTCGGCCCATGGGCGCGGATCCGTTCACGCAGGCTCAGGGGTTCGATCCGGCCGTCCCTGATCTCAACGGCAACCGCATAGGGATCAATGATCTCATTTTCGGCCACGGCCTCAGCCGCGCGCGCCAGGGCTGCATCCAGATCCTCTTCCTTCAGGAGGGTCGCGGCCTGAATGTCGCTCAGCCACCGGCAGCATGCCCCTTCCAGACGCAGGTAAACCACATGGCCCAGAGCCAGGGATGATGCAGTGATGACGCTGGCGGTCATGACACCCTCCTTAATTCACAGAATCATTGCGTAATAAATTATGCAATACGCTTACACATGGAAAATAGGGGATTGGTCTATTTTATCAAGAAAAATGAGTCTTTTTCTTTATATACATTATTTATATGTATAATATGGACAAAAATAACCGCTATCATCGGCGAATGCGGGCAACAGCCGGCCATGGCCACGCCCATTCAGCATCGGCGGGTCAACGCCGGGAGCGCGCCGAAGACCGGATCAGTTCCCGAAGATCGCCGAAAACGGCAGCGAATAGGTAATGGCCAGGCTTTCGACCCCCGGATTGCGGTCGCCGATGCTGGCATTGGAGATATGGTTGATGCTGATGCCGAGGCGGGAACGGTCATCAAAGCGCCAGGCAAATTCCAGTTGGGAGCGGAATTCCAGCGGATAGCCGAGGTCCTTGCCACTGCCCCTGAAATACACCCCCGGGGCGAAACTCGGCGTGATGACAAAACGGCGGCCGAAATACAGATCGATGCCGACACCGGCAAAGGCATGAAAGGCCGCATCGCTGGTGGCCATGACGCCACCAAAAGGCTTGAAAATCCAGTAACGCTTGTTGGAGCGGTATTCGATGCGCAGCTCCCCAGCCGTATCATCCTGCTTGTTGACATCGAAATAAGCGGCGGAAAAGGCGATGAAGGCCGGATCGTCATTTCCTGCCGCACGGGCCGTCCCGGCGGCAGAAACGGACAGCGTCAGCAGAAGCATTATCATGGACGGAATGCGCACATCGACCCCCAGAAATCAGCGAAATTGCCATAACCGGCCGCCAGTTTATGCTAAGGACCCGGTACTTCCAACCATCAGTTTCGAAAGGATTACGGATTACATTGCCACAAGCCTATCGTCTGACACGCCGCCGCTTTCTGATGATGCTGCCCGCCCTCACCCTTCCGGGCCGGAGCAGTGCGGCAACAATGACCGCCACGCATGGCCTGCCTGCCGATCCGCGGCTCATCCGCGCCGGGAAAGGCACCGTCAGCGCCATCAGCGACGGCGATACGGTCACACTGGCCGGCGGCACAATCGTCCGCCTGGTCGGCATACAGGCACCGAAAATCGCCCTCGGGCGGCGCCATTTCGCACCCTGGCCGCTGGGGCAGCCCGCCCGCGATTATATGAAGACATTGGCGATGAATCGCGGTTTTTCCCTGTTCAGCGGCGGCAGAGAATACGACCGGCACGGGCGCCGGCTGGCCCATATGGTCCGTGAGGAGGACGGGTTATGGCTGCAGGGGGAAATGCTGCGGGCCGGGCTGGCCCGGGTTTACACCTTTGCCGATAACCGGGCACTGGCGGCACGGATGCTGGCCATCGAAGCCGCCGCACGGTCGCGCAGAACCGGTATATGGGCCCATCCCTTCTATGCCATCCGCCGCCCCGGTGAGGCCGGGCGGCTGGTCGGCACGTTTCAGATCTTTCGCGCATGTACAAGCGGCTTTCACCAACAGGGCCGTTCGGCCATACTGGCCTTGACGGATGCGGGCGAAATCAAAGATACGGCCGAATCGGGCCGCAACGCACCGGCACTGGCAGCACGCGTCACCGCGCGCGCCCTGAGGATGATGTCCGCGGATTTCAGGGCGGCCCTGGCTACCAGGGGGCGGAGGCTGCGGCTGCGCGGCTGGATTGGCAGGGAGAACGGCGCCCGGGGCGGCCCGGTTGTGACCGTCACGCATCCTGAACAGATCGAATGGATCGTCTGATGAACGCAACGGTGATGAACGGAACCACTCTTTCCCGCTGCTTCACCATGCTGCGCCCGCTGGCGGCGCTGGCGTTTCTGATCCTGCTGGCCGGCTGCGGCGGTCAGGTCAACCCCGCCACCGGGCGGGAGGAGTTCACCCCCCTGCTGCCGCCCTCGGCCGAAAATGAGGTCGGCGCCCGGGAACACCGCAAAATCCTCAGGCGATACGGCCTTTATGACAAACCCCGCCCCGGCGCCTATGCCGCCGGCATCATTGCCCGTATCGGCGCGCAGACAGAGACTGCACGGCGCGACAAGGGCTTCCGATATACGCTGAGCATTCTGGACAGCCCGGAAATCAATGCCTTTGCCCTGCCCGGCGGCTATGTCTATGTCACCCGCGGACTGATGGCGCTGGCCGGGGATGAGGCGGAGCTGGCCAGCGTCCTCGCCCATGAAATCGGCCATGTGGTTGCCCGCCATGCCGCCAGCCGCATCAACCGCGCCATGGGCATCAATCTTGGCGTCGCCATTCTCGGCGCGGTGACCGGCAACAACCAGATCGCCCGACTCGGCGATCTCGGCGGCCAGCTCTATTTGTCCGCCTATTCACGCGAGCAGGAACTGGAGGCCGATGCCCTCGGCATCCGCTATCTTACCCGTGCCGGATACGACCCCTTTGCCGCCGCCCGCTTCCTGCAGCGCCTTGAACAGCATGAACAATTCCTCAGGGCTCAGGGAAAGCGCCATGGCGGCAACTCCCTTTTTGCCAGTCATCCCCCGACGCCCGAACGCATTCTCGAAGCCCGGCGCCTGGCCAATCTGACCGGAAAGACAGGCATCCGCCGCCGTGATGCGCATCTGGATGCCATCGACGGGCTGCTGTTCGGCGACAGCGACCGGGACGGTTTCGTGCGCGACGGCATATTCTATCATCCCGGCATCGGCTTTTCCTTTCCCGTCCCGCCCGGCTTCACCGTCGACAACGACCAGGATCTGATCCTGCTGACCAAGGGCCGGATCACCGTCATTTTCGATGAGGAGCAGAACCGCAGACTGGCGCGCCGGCGCATGGGCATGACCCGCTATATCCTCGATTTCTGGGGACGGGGTTTCAGCCCGCAAAATGTTCAGCCGATCTCGATCAACGGGCTGCCCGCCGCCACGGCGCTGACCCGGGTGCGCCGTGGCGGACGCCGCTATGACCTGCGCCTGATCGCCATCCGCTTTTCCAGCGGGCGGATCTTCCGCTTTCAGATTCTGTTACCCGAACGCATCGACCAGACGGATCTGACAGCACTGAAACGCATGACCTACCGCTTCAGGCGTCTGGGACCGGATGACCCCGTTCCCCCCGCAAGACATATCCGCATTCACCGCATCGCTCCGGGTGAAACCCGCCGCCACCTCATCGCCCGCATGCGCCTGCCCGCCGATATCAGGGACGGCTGGTTCGATCTGCTGAACGGCGGTGTCCCGCTGCGCACCGGAACCCGGATCAAGCTGGTTCGCTAGCAGCGGATGCCGGCTCAGACGGCGAATTCGGGGCGCAGATCGCAGGATATGCGGATATGATCGCGCATGGATGAGGCGGCCCCGGCCATGTCCCCCGCCTCGATGGCATCGAGAATGGCGAGGTGCTCCCGGGCACTCTCACACAGTCTTTCCCGGTCTTCGGCGAACTGATATTCGCTGAGTCGGCGCAACCGCGTCTGATGGGCAATCGCCTGGGCAAGAAAGCGGTTGCCCGAGGCTTCCCCCAGCGCCAGATGGAAACGGGCGTCGATTTCGAACAATTCGCCCATGGCGATGCGGTAAACCGCCCCGTCCACCAGCCGCTGATGGCTGCGGCGCAGGTGGCGCAGGACCGCCGGATCCAGGGCGAAGGGCGGGGAAAGCAGCGCCGCCGGTTCCACCAGCATGCGGAAACGGTAGCTTTCCTCATAGGCATCGGGATCGT
>CAYXDL010000025.1:0-12445 GCA_964463775.1 uncultured Hyphomicrobiales bacterium | reverse complement strand
AGCTGAATGATGTATTCGCCAAGATCGGTTTCTATCGGCTCCACCCCGTTTTCAGCCAGGAAGGGGTTAAGGGCGATTTCCTCCGCAATCATCGACTTGCCCTTGCTCACGGTGCGGGCATCGACGGAACGGCAAAGGGAAAGAATGGTTTCCCGCGCCTCGGCCGGAGTGGCACACCAATGCATCTGGCCGCCCTGTTCTTCGACCTTGTCGGCAAAGCGTTCCAGATAGAAATCGAGGTTCTCCAGCACATGGTTCTTGATGTCACGGGCCTGATCGCGCAGGGCATCGAATTCTGGCAGGGCGGCGGCGGCACGGGCCCGGGCGGTGGTGAAACCGGCCTCCACCCGTTTCAGGGCCTTTCGCAGATTGTCATCCTGCAGAGCCTTGCGGGCATTGGCGGTGAAGTCATGCGATGTCGGCTGCATCAGTTTTTATCCCCCTGACCGATCGGCGGATCCTCCATCATGCCGGCCAGCACCTCCGCCACATGGCGAGCTTCGATGTTCCGCCCCTCGCGCCTGAGGCGCCCCGCCATGTTCATCAGGCAACCCATATCCCCCGCCAGCAGCATTTCCGCGCCGGTTTCCGCCGCATCGGCAATCTTGCGGGCAACGATTTCCGTGGAAATCTCCCCGTATTTGACGCAGAAGGTGCCGCCAAAGCCGCAGCAGGCTTCCGGATCGTTCATTTCGCGCAGGGCCAGACCGTCAACCCCCTGCAGCAGACGCCTTGGCTGTTCCTTGACGCCCAGCTCGCGCAGACCGCTGCAGCTGTCATGATAGGTCGCGATTTTATGCAGCGATATTCCCTGCAGATCATAACCGGCGATGTCACTCAGAAATGCTGTCAGTTCATGGGTCTTTTCCGCCAGCGCCACGGCGCGCGGGCCGAAATCGGCATCCTCGCGCAGCAGATCCGGGTAATGGTGGCGCAGCATCGCCGCGCAGGAACCGGACGGCGCCACCACATAATCAAAACCTTCGAAATCGCGGATGACATGGCGCGCCAGCGCCGCGGCATCCCGCCGGTCGCCGCTGTTATAGGCCGGCTGACCGCAACAGGTCTGACTTTCGGGCACTGCCACCTCATAACCGGCTCTCTCCAGCAGCATGGCAGTGGCAAAACCCACGGAGGGACGGAACAAGTCAACCAGGCAGGTCGCAAACAGCCCGACACGACCACGCATGGGACCGTCATGGCCCCGCGCTTTTTTTCCGGATGCCGTCTTGTTCATGCCGCCCCCTTCCATGCTTGCCAGTTACGGACGAAGCCGTTAAATTGGTCTGACCAATTGGCCACATTGGCGGGGATGTGTCAAGCCTTCACGCAACATGGCTGTGTAAACTCTGACGGATGAAGAAATGCCCATTCAACCCGTGATCAGGATGCCGTTGTATCGTCAGGTGGCAGAACAGCTTGCCGGTCTGATACGGAACGGCGAATACAGACCCGGGCAGCGCCTGCCATCGGACCGCGATCTGGCGCGGATGCTGCAGGTCAGCCGCCCGACGATCCGTGAAGCCGTGATCGCGCTGGATGTCGCCGGGCTGGTGCAGGTTCGCCCCGGCGCCGGCATCTTCGTCCGTGATCCGGCCAGAAGTGAAAGTCATCGCCCGCATCTGGAAAACATCAGCGATCCCGGTCCCTTCGAGGTGATCGAGGCCCGTCGCCATCTGGAAGGGGAGGCCGCGTTTCTGGCAGCGAACAGAATTACAAGAGCCGATCTGGACCAACTGCAGACCCATTTCGATGCCATGAAGCAGGCGGCGGCAACAGGCCATGGCGATCTGGCCGCCGATATCGCCTTTCACCGCGTCATTGCCCGGGCCTGCGGCAATATCTTCATCACCGCCGCGATCGAGGCGACATGGCCCCTGCGTGAGGGCAATGCCCTGTGGCAGCGACTGGAACGGGATCTGCCGCTGGAAAGCCTTCAGCCTCTGGTAGTGGACGATCATGCCGCCATTCTGGAGGCATTGAGCAAAGGCAGGGTGGAAACGGCACGGACCGCCATGCATTTTCATCTTGACCGGGTCAGGGAGGCCATCGGCCGGTTCTTTTCCGTGGAGGAATAAGGCTACCCACCACCGCTCAGCCGGCGTGGCAGCAGCACCCATAACCGTCCGCGCGCATTCAGCCGCCCGGCGATACGGCGCGCCTCATCCCCGCTGCCGAAAAAGATGTCGACCCGGAGGGGGCCGCGTATCGCCCCGCCCGTATCCTGAGCCACCATCAAGGAGCGCCGCCAGTCCCGCCCGCTTGCCAGATCGTCACCGGCAGCGACATCGATCCAGAAGGGAAGCCCCAATCCATGCCAGCGCCGGTCGACGGCAATGCTGGCGCGCGGTGTCAGAACCACCCCCTGTGAACCGATCGGGCCATCGCCCTCAAGGCGGCGGAAAAAGACATAGCTGCGGTTGCGGTTCATCACGGCAGCCGCCTTTTGCGGATGGCGGCGCAGCCAGTCGCGGATGGCCTGCATCGACATGTCTTTGCGGGCAACCGCCCCCATGGCGATCAGATCACGGCCGATGGCCCGGTAGGGATGGCCATTCTTGCCGGCATAACCGACACGCAGCACCCGGCCATCTTCAAGGCGGATACGCCCCGATCCCTGAATCTGCAGGAAAAAGGCATCCACCGGATCCGCAACATAGGCGACGGGCCGGGCCCGGCCGCGAAGGGCACCGTTCCCGATTTCCTCACGGGTGAAATAGGGGACAAGACGCCCCCCCTCGACACGTCCGGCAAGTCGTCCGCCGCCGGCAATGCCGAAACGGGACAGATCGACCTCGACCAGATCCCCCGGCCGTCCCCACAGGGGATGGCGGTAGACACCGCCAGGGGCCAGGGCTCCTTTCAGCTCCGGATCATAATAACCGGTGAAACGGGCCTCCTCTCCCGCCACCCTCAGGGAAAAGGCGCGAAACATCGTTTCCACATAGCGGCGGATGGCAGCGTTATCGCTGTCTGCAGGATCCGGCAGCGCCGCGCAGACCCCGCGCCAGTCACCGGTTCTGCCGCCATAAGAGCCCAAAAGAGCGTTATCATCGCCTTTACCGAAACGCGCGCAGGAGCGGCGGAAGGAAACGAGAAAAGGGCGCAGATCAGCGCTTTTCCAGCCGGGAAGGGAAGAAAAGGGTACGGGCGCCAGACGCAGCCCCGGGCGGGAGGGCGAGGGAGCAAGAGCGATCAGCAGGACCGTGAAAAAAACAGCGGCCGCAAGGAATGACAGCGCCAGCAGCAGATTGTCGCCATAGCGGCGCAAATCAGCCTTCCTGATGAGTCGCCACCAGCTTCCAGTTCGGATCACGGCTGCCGAGGCGGCGACGGAACCGCCAGTGATCGACAACCTTCACCGGGTGTTTCAGATCGCCGGCAATGGTTCTGCCTTCAGCATCAAGGGTGGCCGTAAACATTTCTGATTCGAAACGAACCTCTATTTCCGTATCCTTGCCGTCGATTACGGCATCGGTGATTTCCGCTTTTTCAATTGCGACCAGTTCGGTTTTCTGTGTCTGACCTGCTTTTTCGCGTTGTTCGATGGCCTGTGAGAAATTCTCGAACACTTCCGGCGAGAGCAGCGGCTTCAGCGTTTCGCGATCACCGGCGGCAAAGGCGCCAAGAATCATTTCATAGGCCGCGCGGGCCCCGTCGAGAAACTGGCGTTCATCGAAAAGCTTGTCCTCGCGCCGGATGCGGGCAAGCGTTTCAGCCAGGGCACGGGCTCTGGGATCGGCAGGCAGGGGGGGGTGGGTCTCATCTTCCGGCAGAGCGGGAGAGGGGGCATCGATTTCATCACTCCTGCGCCGGGGCATGGCAACGATATTATCCGCGGCCTTTCCTTCTGCATCTCTCCTGGTGCCGTTGAGACGGTCCCGGCGTTCCGGCGGATGCTCATGGCCTGTACGGCGGCCCAGCACGGAACGCAGGCGCAAGCCTATGAATACCGCGATCAGCGCAAACAGGATGATATCGAAATACTGTCCGTCGCCCATACCGTTCAATCCGTCCTTCCGTCAGGGGCAGGCTCGCGGGCCTGTCCGGTTTGGCTTCTGTATCCGGTCCGGTTCTCACGTGTTCCGCCAAACCGCTTCGGTGCCGGGGACATGCCCGGGGATATGTCAGATGCGATACCGGGCAGCATTCACCGATCACGAATTCTTTGGCGATTACCGGTACCGTTCCTATATCTACCCTAACACAGACAGCGGCCCGGTCCAGCCCGGATGCTCTTTGTGGCAAGCTATTCATGAAGTATGGAATTTCAATGGCCGGATGCGTTTTTTGCGCTACAAAACAGAATTTCCGGCAAAACGGACTCTAGAAAGGCGGCCAAGACATGGGTTTTATCGTTCTTCTGGCCTTCATCGCCATTCCCATGGCCGAAATCGCCGTGTTCATCAGCGTTGGCGGCGTGATCGGCCTGTGGCCGACCCTGTCCATCGTCGTGCTGACGGCCTTTATCGGCACCTATCTGCTGCGCCGGCAGGGGCTTGGCGTATTGCGGGAAATCGAAATCCGCGTCAATCAGGGCGATATACCGGTACAGGCCCTGTTTGACGGTGCCTGCCTGCTGCTGGCAGGAGCATTGCTGCTGACGCCGGGTTTTATCACCGATACGCTGGGATTGCTGTTGTTCCTGCCGCCGGTCCGCCGTTATGCCGGGCGGCTTATCCTGCATCATTTCACCCTTCGTGCCGCCCGCCGCCAGGGGCCGGGCTATCAGGCCACCATCATTGACGGCGAATTCACCCATGTACCGCAGAACAACCGTCTCAAGGATGGTAATGACGGCGAATAGGGCATTGTCCTGACCGTTCATCCGTGATAGCCGGAAAGAGATGAACGGTTTTGTCCAAGGTACCCGGAAACCGCTTTCCGGGCCCTGCGGCAGCCGATGATATTTTTTGGAGAGTTCACCTATGGCCGACGAACAAAACGGTGCCCAGCAGCCCGGTGATGGTGCGGAAAACGCCGCCCCGCCGCAGATCAGCATCAATGCGCAATACATCAAGGATCTGAGTTTCGAAAACCCGAACGCTCCGGCCAGCTTCACTCAAAGCGAGGGCCAGCCGCAGGTTCAGATCCAGGTTGACGTTCAGGTTCGTCCTGGCGGCAGCAACACGTATGAAGTCGCCCTGCATCTGACCGTCGATGCCAAGCGCGGCGATAATCAGGTCTTCATTCTCGAACTGGTTTATGCGGCGATCTTCACCCTGCAGAACATTCCCGAGGAAAACCACGAACTGATCTGCCTGGTGGAATGCCCGCGGCTGATTTTCCCCTTTGCACGGCGCATCGTCGCCGACATGTCCCGCGATGGCGGCTTCCCGCCGCTGATGATGGACCCGATCGATTTCATGGCGCTGTACCAGTCTCAGCGTGCCCGCCAGCAGGAAGCACAGCAGCAGACCGAAGGCGGCAACGCGTAAAAACTCATTCCTCCCGCCGCCAGAGGGGATCTTTCAGGGAATCGAGCAGGGCCTCATGCGCCGCCAGTTCCTCGGCACTCGGCGCATGAGGCCTCGGTGGCCGCGGTGCCGCGGCATGAGGCCGCTCAACTCCCGGTGCATGCCCTTCCTTTTCCGATGCCCCGCCAAAGGATGGGGGGGCGGCGGTACCGAGCATCAGGCCCGGCTGACGGCCGCCAAGCAATTCCAGATAAACCTCTGCCAGCAATTCGGCATCGAGCAAGGCCCCGTGCTTGGTGCGGGCCGTGTTGTCGATGCCGAAACGGCGGCAGAGCACATCCAGATTGACCCGGGAGCCCGGAAATTTCTTACGCGCCATGGCCACCGTATCGATGGCGCGGCTCATCGGCAGGGGCTGCATGCTTACAAGCGTCAGCTCGGCATTGATGAACTTCATGTCGAAGCCGGCATTGTGTATCACCAGCGGCGCATCACCGATGAAGGTCAGAAAATCACCGGCAATTTCGGCAAAGCGGGGTTTGTCGGCGAGGAATTCCTCACTCAGCCCATGAACCGCGAAGGCCTCCTGGGGCATATCGCGTTCGGGATTGAGATACTGATGAAAATGATTGCCCGTCGGGACATGATTGACCAGTTCAACACAGCCGATCTCAACAATTCTGTGACCGCTGGCAGGGTCAAGGCCCGTGGTTTCCGTATCGAGAACGATTTCACGCATATTCGTCTTTTCCGCTGATCCTGCCGGTTTTATCTGCCTTACGCAGATTCCGGAGCAGATCATCCACCTGTTTTTCCGTTTCCGCCAGACTGCATCCGGTATCGATGATGAAATCCGCCCGGCGGCGTTTTTCCTCATCAGGCATCTGACGGGCAAGGATGGCGGCAAATTTCTCCTCATTCATACCGGATCGCGCCAGAACCCGGTCGCGCTGAATCTGTTTCGGCGCCGAAACCACCACCGTGTAATCGAAGGCGGCAGCGCCATCGCCTTCAAACAACAACGGGATATCGGCGATCGCCAGCCATGCGCCCTTTGCTGCCGCATCCCTGAAAAAAGACCGCCGGCTTTCCTGTACCAGCGGATGAACGATCGCCTCAAGCCGTGCAATGGCGGCCTCATCCCCCAGCACACGGGCAGAGAGCCTCTCCCTGTCCACGCCCTGCGGACCCGTCGTGCCGGGGAAGGCGGCCTCAATCGGTGCAACCGCCGCCCCGCCCGGTGCATAAAGATCGTGAACGGCGGCATCGGCATCATAGACCGGAATGCCGCGATCACGAAACATCGCCGCCACGGTCGATTTTCCCATGCCGATCGATCCCGTCAGCCCCAGCCTGATCATGAGGACACCGCCTGCAGAAGATGTTTGCGCAAGGCCTCATCCACTTCCGCCTCATGGCCGAACCAGGCGGTAAAGCCCGGCCGGGCCTGGTGCATCAGCATGCCAAGACCATCGACAACCCGGTACCCGGCGGCCCGGGCCGCGGCCAGAAGCGGCGTCAGCAGCGGCGTATAGACGATATCCGTAACCAATGCCCCCGGGGCAAGGGGATCAGGGGATATCTCCAGCGGTGGTTGTCCCTCCATGCCCAGACTGGTGGTGTTCACCAGAAGTTCCGCCCCTTCCAGCAGATCGCCGCGTTCTTCCCATTTGCCGCAATGAAGCTGCACAGGGCCCCCATCCGCCGCCGATGCCATATCCGCCGCCAATGCCTGTGCCCGTTCAAGATTGCGGTTGATGATCGTGATATCCCTGATGCCCTCCTGCAGCAGCGCCCAGAGAACAGCCCGTGCCGCCCCCCCGGCGCCGAGAACGACCGCCCGCCGCGGCAAAGGCGCCGCATGCAGTGCCGCAGAGATATTTTCGATAAACCCGAAAGCATCCGTATTGCGTCCCTCGATCCTGCCATCGGGATGAAAAATCAGCGTATTGACGGCACCGATGGTCATGGCGGGAGCATCCGCCTCATCGCAGAGCGCCAGAGCCGCCTGCTTGTGCGGCAGGGTGACATTGATGCCCCTGAACCCGGCCCTGGCCAGGGCCGGAATGGTTGTGGCAAAATCCTCCGGCCGGATGGGAAGAGGAATATACGCACCGTCGATGCCATAGCGTTCCAGCCAGAAATTGTGCAGCAACGGGGAAAGGGAATGGCCGACCGGCCATCCCGCGACCCCCGCAACGGCGGCACGGGCAGTGATCATTTCCGCAAAACTCCGTTTTCGCGCAGAATATCCAGAAGCGGCAGCAGCGGCAGACCGAGTATAGTGAAAAAATCTCCATCGATACGCGCAAAGAGCTGTGCGCCGACCTCCTCCAGCCGGTAGGCACCCACCGATGTGGTCAGCGCATCGTCCGCGCGATCCAGATACGCTTCCAGAAAGGCATCGGAAAAAGCACGCATGGTCAGTCTTGCCGTATCCAGATGCCGCCAGACAAAACGGCCGCCGCGCATCAGGCAGACGGCACTGAACAGGCGGTGCTCACGCCCGCGCAGAAACAGCAGCTGTTCGCGTGCCTCGTCCCGATTTGCGGGCTTTTCCAGCAGGCGCCCGGCACAGGCAAGGGTCTGATCGGCGGCAATGATGAAAGCTTCCTCCCCTGCACGCGGCAGAGCACGTTGCGCCTTCATGTCGGCAAGGGAGGCGGCAATCTCGTCCGCGCCGGCCCCCTCGGCGATCATGGCGGTCCGGACCGCTGCCTCGTCAATGACAACCGGGCAACGGCGTATGGCGATCCCGGCCTGTTCCAGCATTCGCGACCGGGCCTGGCTGGCCGAGGCCAGAACGATACCGGTGCCGGTCATCATTCCCCCCTGCGGCGTTGATAGAGGTTGATGATTTCCGCGGCCGTTTCCTCGATCGAACGGCGGGAAACATCGATCACGGGCCAACCATGGCGGGCACAAAGACGCCGTGCCTCGCGGATCTCCCGGCGTATGGCGTCAAGATCGACATAATCGCCGTCCAGCCCGGCCTTGAGCGACAGCATGCGCTGCCGACGGATCTGCATCAGCCGTTCAGCGCTGGCGACAAGTCCGACCACCATGGGCTTTTGCACCTTGAACAGGCTTTCCGGCAAGGGCACGCCGGGCACCAGCGGTATGTTGGCAACCTTCAGGCCACGATTGGCCAGATAAATCGATGTCGGCGTTTTCGAGGTGCGCGAGACTCCGAGAAGAATGACATCGGCCTCCGCCAGATCCTCACTTCCCTGCCCGTCATCATGGGCAAGAGTGAAACTCATTGCCTCAATCCTCTGGAAATACTCACTGTCCAAAGCATGCTGAATTCCGGGTTCACCCAATTCCTTCGAACCGAAGAAATCGGCAATCGCCCGCATCGTCGGATCGAGAACGGCAACACAAGGCACCTTGGCGGCGCGGCATTCGCGTTCCAGCAACGAGCGCAGGCGCCGGTCGAGAATGGTGTAAAGAACAATGCCGTGGTTTTCCCTGATCATGTCGATGGCCTGTTTCAGGCTCGTCTCATTGCGGATCATCGACCACAGATGCTGAACCGGCTGTGCATCCTTGAACTGAACCAACACGGCCTTGGCCACCGAAATCAGGGTTTCTCCGGTCGCGTCAGAGACCAGATGAAGATGGAATTTTTTCATACGATCAGATCATTTCAACGAATCGCCGCCATGAGGATAACCGCTTCCTTCCTGTGCATAAGACGAAAAATCCGGACAAGGCGATTTTTTCATCAACACGATGACGGAGTCATCCCGTCCCTTATCCCCGGATCAGCCGCCTGATGAAAAATATCCGCTCATGTGGACAAACAAAAACCCTCCCTTCCGGCACTATCATTTCCAGCTTTCATCCACATTGTCACGGCTTCTTTTCAGTCCCGGATTCTCCCCATTGGCATCCGATTCGTCCTCAACCTGTGGATAAATCAGGAATTATCAACCGTTCTGTCCACAAAACTGTGGATAAATTTTATCCCCCGGATTCACAGCCCTTATCATCATCATCAGCCTATTCTTCAAACCAATAAAAACTGTTGGGTTGATACCAATCAGCCGTTATGACGGAACCACACATCAGGGGACCGATAGCGATGAAACTGTTTCTGCAGGCTCTGAACGGAAAGAAAACAACCCGTCCTCCCTTCTGGTTCATGCGCCAGGCCGGACGGTACTTGCCGGAATATCGTGAAATACGCGCAAAAGCGGGAGACTTTCTCGCCCTGTGCCACAATCCGGAACTGGCAGAAGAAGTCACCCTGCAGCCATTACGCCGCTATCACATGGATGCCGCCATTCTGTTCGCCGACATTCTTCTTCTGCCCCATGCCATGGGACAGGATCTTACCTACAAGGAAGGCGAGGGGCCGGTGCTGGATCCGATCCGATCCGGCAAGGAACTGAGCCGGCTGGACACGGAAAACTTTCACACGCATCTCAACGCGGTCTATGAAACTGTCAGCCGTCTGTCACAATCCGTTCCCGAAGATACGGCATTGATCGGCTTCGCCGGAGCCCCATGGACCGTTGCAACCTACATGATCGAAGGACGCGGCGGCACGGATTTCGGACAGGCAAAACGCTGGGCAATCAGCGATCCGGACAGTTTTTCCGATTTCATGAACCTTCTTGCCGAAACCACAGCGGAATATCTGATCAGGCAGATCGAAGCCGGCGCTGAAGCCATTCAGATTTTCGACAGCTGGGCCGGCGCCGTACCCGAAGCGCTTTTCGATTCCTGCTGCATCCGGCCTGTACAGACCATTGCCCGGCGGATCAAACAGCGTTTTCCCCACATTCCCATTATCGCCTTTCCGCGCGCTGCCGGCGCCCTGTATCTGAAATTCGCCGATATTCCCGAGATCGATGCCATCAGTCTCGATTCCACCACACCGCTGGCCTGGGCAAGGGATCATCTGCAATGTCACAAGACCGTACAGGGCAACCTTGATCCGCAATATCTCCTTGCCGATGACGAGGCCATGCTTGCTGAAGCCCGGCGGATCATGCGCCACTTTGCTGACGGTCCCTTTGTCTTCAATCTGGGGCATGGCATCCTGCAGCAGACATCACCGGAAACCGTTGCCAAACTCAGTGAATATATCAGGAAGGGCGTATGAGCAGGCGCATCGCCGTCATTCTGTTCAATCTGGGCGGGCCGGATTCACTGCCGGCAGTGCGCCCGTTTCTGTTCAACCTGTTCAATGATCCGGCAATAATCGGCCTGGGGCAGCCCTGGCGCTGGATGCTGGCCCAGTTCATCTCCAGACGCAGGGAAAGGACGGCCCGGGCCATCTATCAGCAGATGGGAGGGCGTTCCCCGATCCTTGAACTAACCGAAGAACAGGCAAGGGCATTGCAGACGGATCTCGAAAAGGATTTCGATGTCCGGGTGTTTTCCTGCATGCGCTACTGGCATCCCAGAGCCGAAGAAGTCTTGGAAAAGGTTGATCGTTTCGATCCTGAAACAGTTGTTTTGCTGCCGCTTTATCCGCAGTTCTCCACAACCACGACCGGATCTTCCTTCAGGGAATGGCTGACATTGCAACGGGATAAATCCTGGAAAACCCTCAAGGTGTTTTCCTACCATGACGATGAGGCCTTCATCGCCTGCCATCAGGAGATGATCGGTTCTTATCTGCAGGATCTTGAACCCGGCACATATCGCCTGCTGTTCTCCGCTCATGGTCTGCCGGAGAAAATTATCGCCGCTGGCGATCCCTACCAGCGCCAGGTGGAGGAATGTGCCGCCGCCATTGCCGCCGGACTGAGCAATCTTGAGGATTGGCGGGTCTGCTATCAAAGCCGTGTCGGCCCCATGAAATGGATCGGTCCGAGCACGGAAGAGGAGATCCACCGCGCCGCCGGGGAAGGCAAGGATATCGTCATCGTGCCTGTTGCCTTCGTTTCGGAGCATTCGGAAACGCTGGTCGAACTGGATGTGGAATACCGTGAACTTGCTGAAAAAGCCGGTATCGGCCGCTATATCCGCGTTCCGGCCCTTGGCACGCGCCCCTGCTTCATCGCCGCACTCGGCACCCTGATCCGCCGGACCGTGACAGCCGGGCATGATACCGGCAAGGATGAAGACAATCTTGTGAATGGACCCTCATCATGAGCACGTTTCTGCAAGACTATTTTCTTTGGATCAAAGCCTTTCATGTCATCAGTGTCATTGCCTGGATGGCCGGCATGTTCTATCTGCCGCGGCTGTTCGTTTATCACGCTGATACCCCCGTGGGCAGCGCTCAATCGGAACAGTTCAAGGTCATGGAACGGCGCCTGTTGCGGGCCATCATCAACCCGGCCATGACCCTGGCCTGGATCTTCGGCCTGCTGATGCTGTTCACCCCCGGGGTGATCGATTTCACCAGCGATTACTGGATCCATGTCAAACTGACCGCCGTGATCCTGATGAGCGCCTTTCACGGGCTTCTTTCCCGCTGGCGCAGACAATTCGAGCGGGATGAAAACCGCCACAGCGCCAAATTCTACCGTTTTGCCAATGAAGTGCCGACGCTTCTGATGATCGTGATCGTTATCATGGTGATCGTGCGTCCGTTCTGATGAAAGAACTTCTCCAAGGAAACACTTGGCAGGAACAGGGTATTTCCTTAAAATGCTTGCGCTTTCACGATGTTCGCGCGATTATTCCGCTGACAACGGGAAATGACCGCTGAAAAAGGGGCGGGTGCTGATACCCTTCCGGGTGGAACACCGCTTTTGCTTCCGGCAGATGGTTTTCCGGCAGATTAAGGATTATCGCACGATACGGAACGGCTTCAGCCTTTCACCAGATTCTGTTTTCATCTTTCTGAAATTCTCACCGACTCAGATTTCCCGATCCAGATTGATATGGCGCCATTTCTCCAGGAATGACCGCATCCTGATATCTGGAACTTCCCGCCAAACGGACAGACCATGCATCTTCAAGAACTGAAAGAAAAATCGCCAACCGACCTTCTCGCCTATGCCGAGGAACTGGAAGTTGAAAATGCCAGCACCCTGCGCAAGCAGGATATGATGTTTGCCATT
>CAYXDL010000024.1:0-12471 GCA_964463775.1 uncultured Hyphomicrobiales bacterium | reverse complement strand
GACGCGTATCATCATGCCGCCCGGACGTCTGGGGCAACAGGTCTGGAAGGAAATCACCGCCCGGGCCAATCCGCGCGGCCGGCCGGAAAAGGCGCTTTATGAACTGACGCTGAAACTGAAAACCCGCAAGGAAGGCCTGGCCATCCGTCAGGATGAAACGGTTACCCGCTTCAATCTTCTTCTCGATGCCGGTTATACCCTGCGCCGGCTGAGCGACCGCAGGACTCTGCTCAGCGGCAGGCTGCGTTCCGTCGCTTCCTATAATGTGGTTGTGTCCGAATATGCCAATCTTGCCGCCGAGCAGGATGCCGAAAACCGCGCCGCCCGTCAGCTCGCCCTGGATCTAGTCGACAGGCTGGCCTCTTATTTTCAGAGAAACTGACCCGGACACCCGGCCATGCGCATCGCCCCCAAGGATCAGTCCCGCTTTGCCGCCCGTCCCGACCCCGGCATGCGGCTTTATCTGATTCATGGCAGCGATGCGGGGCTGATACGCGAACTGGGTGAAAAGCTGCTCGGCGCTCTTGCCCGGGATCCCGACGATCCCTTTCAGGTCACCCGGTTATCCGGTAATGATGTCGAACAGGATCCGGCCCGGCTGTATGATGCGGTCAACTCGATCTCGCTGACCGGCGACAAACCCTTGGTTCATATACGCAACCTTACCCGCAAGGGACAGGCTCCGCTGGCGGATCTGCTCAGTGATAAAACCTCCGCGCAGGGCTGGATCATCGCGGAAAGCACCGTTCTGGGCAGCCGCGATTCCCTGATCAGACAGGCAATAAAGGCGCCCGATGCCGCGGTTATTGCCTGTTATCAGGATTCCCAGGCCGCACTTGACGATCTGATTGCTGAAATTCTTTCCTCCCATGGTCACACGATCGCGCCCGATGCCCGCCTGCAGCTTAAATCCCTGCTCGGCGCTGACCGCCTGCTGTCGCGCCGCGAGATTGAAAAACTGGCCCTCTATGCGGGAGGCGAGCCACGGGAAATCACGGTTGAAGATGTCGCTGCCTGTATTGGCGATGTTTCGGCCTTTTTCATCGATCAGCTCTGTGATGCCGCCGCCTGTGGCGAAAGCCGCCGGATTCCCGGGCTTCTGTCACGCTGCCGGGCCAACGGCATCGAGGCCGCGCAAATTCTGGCCAGTTTCGGCAATCATTTCGACCGCCTGCTGGCAATCAGACTGGCAGCAGGGGACCGGCCGGCCAATGAAACCCTGCTGAAACGCTCACAGCCGCCGATACATTTCAGCAGAATACGCTCCTTTCTGAAGCAGCTTCAGCGCTGGAACGGAAAGGAACTTCTTAGCGCAACCGAAATTATTCTGAATGCGGAAGAACAGACACGGCGCACCGGCGCACCGGCACTGAGCCTGTGTGAAAGAACGGTCATGCAGATCTCGACACGTTCTTTTCTGAAAAACAGGGGCTGAACAGCGAAAAGCCCCCCGGCACTGAGCAAAGAAGCATTCATGAAACCGGTACTTCCCGGCAGATGCCCCTGCCCGCCGGGCGGTTCTTAACCGGCCTTTTTATTCTCTGTCGAAGCGGCGGCATTCCCGGCGGCAGCCTCCGCCTCATCGGCGGAACGTTCAAGAATTTCATCAACCTCGCTGAGCAGACTGTCAATATCCTCGCTGCTCAGGGCTGAATCAGCGGGCTTTTCGCTGTCTTCCGCAGCTTCTTCCTGGCCACTTAAAAACCGTGCGATGGCATCGAGGCCATTGCGCTGATCCTCCATATCCGCCGGCGTGTCCTCCGTTGCGGCGGAATCTTCAGCGGAAACCTCCCCGTTCTCGTCGAAATCACTGTCATCATGGCTCGCCGATGTGCCGGCTTCTCCGGAAAAGGCCTCATTCTCGCCCCGCCGGTCTTCCTGCCCGGTCACTTCCCCGTTCATCATGGCGGTTTCGGCATCGGAAGGCATTTCCATCGCTTCATCGAGCAGCAGATCTTCCTCACCGCTATCCCCTTCCTGCAGAGGATCCTCGGGAAGGGACGCTGTGGAATCGGCATGACTGAGACCCGCATCATGGGGGTCATGATGTCCTTCCAGCGGACGGGAAAGCCGCTGGCAGAGATCGTCCAACTGCTCAAGAGAGGCATAGCGGATATTGACCGTTCCGCTGCCATCCTCCCTGCAGGTGATGACGACTTTCATGCCGATGGCCGCGGACAGGCTGTTTTCCAGGGCAATGGTATCGGCATTTTTCACCGCCCTGGCCGGTTGCTCCCCATCCTTGCCCTGCCGTTTGCGCAGGCGCTCGATCTGGCGCACATTCAGTCCCTGGCGGATGGCTTTTTCAGCCAGCTCAACAGGATTTTCGGCGGTGATCAGGGCCCGGGCAGCGCCGGCGCTCAGCGCACCACTGTCAACATAGGCACGCACCTTTTCCGGAAGGGTCAGCAACCGCAGCGTATTGGCGATATGGCTGCGGCTTTTCCCCAGGGCCTGGGACAGCTGATCCTGGGTATAGCTGAATTCCTCCATCAGGCGCTGATAACCGGCAGCCTCCTCGATCGGTGTGAGGTCCTGGCGCTGAATATTCTCGATCAGCGCAATTTCAAGCGTATCGCGATCATCGAAATCCCGGATGATCACCGGCACTTCATAAAGCTGTGCCTTCTGGGCCGCCCGCCAGCGGCGTTCGCCGGCAATGATTTCATATTTGTCCGGCTCCTGGCGCGAACGGCGTACCAGAATGGGCTGCAGAACGCCTTTTTCACGGATGGAGCCGACAAGGGAATTCAACTCCTCCTCATCCCAGTTGCGCCTTGGCTGAAATGGCGAAGGGATCAGATCCTCGACCGGAACCTCCTTGGATGAGCGGATACGGTCCAGATTCGCCAGATCCTCTTCTCCCTCACCGCCCAACAGGGCGGCAAGGCCCCGGCCCAAGCCTTTTTTCTTGCTCTCATCGCTCATCGGCAATCACCCAGTCATTGCCGCCCCCATATCCCTGTTGTCTCGGGGACGGCCATTCATCCTATACCGCAAAACGGTTTTATTGCTCTTTGTATCCGCAGGCACCTTTGGTACCTGAATTCCCGGTGAAATTCATCAGGCTGCCAGCACCCGTTCACGGCGCAGCATTTCACTGGCAAGCTGCATATAGGCCTTGCTGCCGGCACAGCGGTGATCGTAAACGAGCGCCGGAATGCCATGGGACGGGGCTTCCGAAACCCGTACATTTCTGGGAATGATCGTCTGATAGACCTTGTTACCGAGAAAGGCGCGCACATCCTGGGCAACCTGCTCCGACAGGTTGTTGCGCCTGTCGAACATCGTCAGCACCACCCCCTGAATGCTCAGGCCATGATTCAGCGTCGCCTTCACCCGGTCAATGGTCTTCAGCAGCTGGGTCAGCCCTTCGAGAGCAAAAAACTCACATTGCAGCGGCACCAGAACCGCATCGGCCGCGGCCAATGCATTGACCGTAATCAGATTAAGCGATGGCGGACAATCAACCAGAATGTAGTCATACAGTCCTCCGGCCTCGTGCACCGCATCCTTCAGGCGAAAATGCGCCCGTGGCTGGTCGATCAGCTCCAACTCCGCCCCTGAGAGATTGACGCTTGAGGGAACGATGAAAAGATTGGGAATGCGCGATTGATGCGCGGCCTCACCGATGGAGCAATGCCCGTGCAACACCTTGTAAGTGTTCAGCCCCCTGTTGGCCGGGGCAATGCCAAGGCCGGTGCTGGCATTGCCCTGGGGATCAAGATCCAGAACCAGCACCTTCTTGCCCACTGCGGCAAGGGCCGTTGCCAGATTAATCGCCGTCGTCGTCTTGCCAACGCCGCCTTTCTGGTTGGCAATGGCAAAGACCCTGGCCGTTTCCGCAGTCGCCGTTTTCATGTCATCCTGGCTGATTTCCGGACCCGAAAGCTCATCTGGCGTCATGCCCTTCCCCCTCAAGACGTAAAATCACGCTGTCACTGGCTGTCAAACTCGGCTCTTGGTTCGGCCTCATGCTCCTATATTTTGTGGTTTTCGTCAACTCCACATCTATATTTCGTCCCTTCAGAAACAGATACACCGCATCATCCCTTGCATGACGGGCGGCAAGATCCAGCAATTTGTCAAGCGGGGCCAGGGCCCTGGCCGAAACCACATCCGCCTGTTGCGGGGAGGCATTTTCTATGCGCTCATTGATTACTGTTGCTGGTGCTCCCGTCCGGCGAATGACCTCGCGCATGAAAATGGCCTTACGCTGATCGGATTCGATCAGAACGACCGGTTTTCCGCTGGCAATGGCCACCGGCAGGCCGGGAAACCCCGCACCGCTGCCAAGATCCGCCCAGCACTGCCATTGCGGTGGTGCCAAAGGTAGTAGCTGAAGAGAATCGAGGAAATGGCGATGCCATATCCATTCAACTGTTGAAGCTCCGATCAGATTGATACGCTTCTGCCATTTGCGCAGCAATTGCTCATACACTTCGAGCTTTTCTAATGTTTCACGTGAAACATCGAAACGTTCCTGCAAAAGCGTCTGAACCTCTCCCTTACCGAGTTCCCGTGTCATCGCTGCCTTCATCGGACTAACCGACGCGCTTCTTGCGAACATGAACCAACAGGGCCGACAAGGCGGCAGGGGTAACCCCGGAAATACGGGCGGCCTGACCAAGAGTTGCCGGCTGAGCCTGTTTCAGCTTTCCCCGCACTTCATTCGATAAGCCGCCAATGCGGTCATAATCCAGTGTTTGCGGCAAAAGCAGATTTTCATCCTTGCGGAAGGCTTCGATATCCGCCTTCTGCCGGGAAAGATAGCTGTGATAGCGAGCATCGATTTCAATCTGTTCGCGGATGTCATCCCGCCATTGTCGGATCTGCGGCCAGATGGCAGCCAGATGATCAAAACCGATATCGGGAAAAGCCAGAAGCTGTATCAGATTGCGCCGGACACCATCCTGATTGATCTTCAGCCCATGATCCCCGGCCTGTTTTGGTGTCAGAGTCAAGGCTTCGGCTTCCGCCCGCGCCAGGGCGAGCAGATGCTGTTTTTCCCTGAAGGCCTCTTCTCTCTCCCTACCGACACAACCCAGCTTCAGAGCCAAAGGCGTCAATCGCTGATCGGCATTATCGGCGCGGAGACTCAGGCGATATTCAGCGCGGGAGGTAAACATGCGATAGGGTTCCTGCACGCCGCGGGTGATCAGATCATCAATCATCACCCCGATATAGGCCTGGGAACGGTCAAGGATGAAAGGCTGATCGCCACCGGCTTTCAAGGCGGCGTTCAGCCCCGCAAGCAATCCCTGTGCGGCCGCTTCCTCATAGCCGGTGGTACCGTTTATCTGCCCCGCCAGGAACAAACCCTGTATTCGGCGGGTTTCCAGCGAAGCCGACAACTCACGCGGATCAATGAAATCATATTCTATCGCATAGCCATACTGGGTGATGCGCGCCTGTTCCAGCCCCGGGATGCTATGGACCAATTCCTCCTGAACATCCGCCGGCAAGGATGTCGAGATCCCGTTGGGATAGACCGTCTTGTCTTCCAGACCTTCCGGTTCAAGAAAGATCTGGTGGCTGTTTTTATCGGCAAAGCGCACGACCTTATCTTCGATGGAAGGGCAATAGCGTGGCCCGACGGATTCGATCTGACCGCTATACATGGGTGAGCGATCCAGATTTTGTCGGATGATCTCATGTGTGCGGGCGTTTGTATGGGTGATATGGCAGTTGATCTGGGGCGTGGTGATTTCTTTGGTCAAAAAGGAAAAGGGCACGGGCGGCTTGTCCCCTTCCTGAATGTCGAGCCCCTGCCAATCGATTGTTCCGCCGTCCAGACGTGGCGGTGTACCCGTTTTCAACCGTCCCATGGCGAAGCCGATCTGATGCAGACGCTCTGCCAGCGCCGTGCTCGGCTTATCGCCAATCCTTCCGCCAGGCTTTGTCTGCGGGCCAAAATGCATGATGCCATTCAGAAATGTACCGGTGGTCAGCACCACGGCACCACAGCGCCAGTAGCGGCCGCTCTCATCGGTAACGCCCTGAATCCGGTCTTTCTCGACCACGATATCGGCAATACTGGCTTCGATTATTGTCAGATTTTCATAATCGCCCAACAGGGCCTGCATTTCCCGGCGGTAAATGGCCCGGTCGCTCTGTGCCCGGGGGCCACGAACGGCCGGCCCTTTCTTGCGATTGAGCAGACGAAACTGAATGCCGGCCCGGTCAGCAATCCGTCCCATGATTCCGTCCATGGCATCAATTTCACGTACCAGATGCCCTTTACCCAAACCACCAATGGCCGGATTGCAGGACATGACGCCGATCGTATCCAGACGATGTGTCATCAATGCGGTTCTGGCACCCAAACGTGCGGAAGCCGCTGCCGCTTCGCATCCGGCATGTCCGCCACCAATAACGATGACATCAAATCCGTTCATCCCGCTCACCATCATGAAGGATCACTGTTTCACGTGAAACATCGCATCACTTGCCGATGCAGAAATCACGGAACACCACATCAAGGATTTCCTCCACATCGACAATGCCGGTAATGGAGCCTATATAGCGCATCGCCATGCGGATGTCCTCCGCTCTCATCGTGATTTCATCCGCATTCAGGCATTGTTCCAAAGCCGAGAGTGCCGCTTCCAGCGCCTGGCGATGTCTCTGGCGAATAACCACTGAGGACTGAGCTGACAATGCATCCACCACGCGGGTTTCCAGCATATTCATCAGATCGTCAATCCCCTCTCCCGTCCGGGCTGAAAGGCAGAGTCCCGGAATCCCAATCTCACGCAAAATCGCCTGATGCGCGCGGATATCAGCATCGGGTCTGTCTGTCTTGTTGATGAGAACGATCAGGCGTTCATCCCGATAGCTGTTCAGCAGCTCACGATCAACCGGTTGTGTGGCATCGACAATCAACAGATTCAAACTGGCCGAACGGGCCGCCGCACGTGCCCGTGAGACCCCGATCTTTTCCAGCGGATCATCCGTTTCATGCTGTCCCGCCGTGTCGACCAGATCAACGAGATAGCCCTTGAGATCAAGGCGGGTTTCCAGAACATCGCGCGTTGTACCGGCAATATCGGAAACAATGGCCACATCCCGCCGCGCCAGAGCATTCATCAGACTCGATTTACCGACATTCGGCCGTCCGATCAGGGCAATGCGATATCCCTGGCGGATCATCTCGACACCTTCAGCGGCAGCAAGCTGTTCGCGCATCCTGCCCATCAGATCGCGGATTTTGTCTTCGCTGCGTCGTGACAGATCATCAGGCAGGTCTTCATCGGCAAAATCGATTTCCGCTTCGAGCCAGGCAAGGATGTTGATAAGTTCCTGCTGCCATTTGTCGTATTGGCGGGAGATTTCTCCTTCAAGCTGGCGCAGGGCCAGTTGACGCTGCGCATCGGTTTCGGCATCGATAAGATCGCGAACGCCTTCGGCCTCTATCAGATCAAGGCGCCCGTGCTCGAAAGCCCGCCGGGTAAATTCACCGGCTTCGGCCAGACGCATGCCCGATTGCCTTCCCAGAACAGCCAGCATACGGCGGATCAGCGCTGTTCCGCCATGGACATGCAGTTCGATCACATCCTCGCCGGTATAGCTGTGAGGGGCCGGAAAGAATATAACAAGGCCCTGATCCAGCAACGTTCCGTCATCCGGATCCCTCAAGGCAGCAAAATGCGCATAACGCGGTGTAAATGCCTCACGACCGGAAAGCACAGAAGCTACGGCAATCGCCTGCGGCCCTGAAACGCGGATAACAGCAATGCCCGCCCGGCCATGGGCTGAGGCAAGAGCAAAAATCGTATCATCAGTCACGGGTTCATACCGTTCGCTGGTCTATGTGTCCTTTTTTCCCGCCCCCGGGGAAAACTGCGCCCAGAATTGCTGTTGCAGGTTTTCCATTCCCTTCCAGCCACCGCTCAGCCAGTGCTTCATCAAGGCTTCCATATCCATATTTGCGGCATAGGATTGGATTTTTTCCCCAAGCTGCTCCATCATTTGTTTCTGCAGGGGTTCCACATCCGGCAATCCGAAAAAACTGCGGGCCTCCTTCGGGGTGCAATCGATATCGATGCGAATTTTCATGATTGGCTCCTTATTTCCCGTCCACGAGATCACAGAAGAACATGAAAAACATATTGGACCAAGAAACAAGCCCGTATCTGCGCCAGCACCGGCATAATCCGGTTCACTGGCAGGTCTGGGGTGAAGACGCCCTGTCCCTGGCACAGCGGTTAAACCGACCCATTCTGCTCAGTATCGGTTATGCCGCCTGCCATTGGTGCCATGTCATGGCCCATGAAAGTTTCGAGGATCCGGAAACAGCCGCGGTCATGAACCGTCATTTCGTCAATATCAAGGTTGACCGCGAAGAACGGCCCGATATCGATCACATCTACCAGAACGCGCTGGCCGCCATGGGTGAGGCCGGCGGCTGGCCACTGACCATGTTCCTCGACCCGGCGGGCAATCCGTTCTGGGGCGGCACCTATTTTCCGCCCTACCCGGCCTATGGCCGTCCGGCCTTCAGGGACATTCTGCTGCATATCGCCACCCTGTATCGGGAAAATCCCCAGGCCATTGATCAGAACCGCAGGATGCTGAATGAGGCAATTGCCCGGCTCAATACCCCGAAAAGCGCAAGGACCATGCCGCGACAGGATCATCTCGATCAGGCGGCCATGACAATTTCCCGTCATATGGACGATGAGCATGGCGGCCTGCAGGGGGCACCGAAATTCCCCCAGATCCCTGTTCTGGACTTTCTGCTGAGCAACAGCCGGCATGACAGCAAGGCGAAAGCACGGTACGAACAACAGGTATTGCTGAGCATGGAGCAGATCTGCAAGGGCGGCATTTATGATCATATCGGCGGCGGTTTCGCCCGCTATGCCACCGATGCCATCTGGCTGGTGCCTCATTTCGAAAAGATGCTTTATGACAATGCGCTGATCCTGGACATGCTTGGCCGTTGTCATCGGCTGAGGCCCCGGCCCCTGTTCATCCGGTCCATCGAGGAAACGATAACCTGGCTGCAACGGGAAATGATGACCGATGAGGGCGCCTTCGCTGCTTCAACCGATGCCGATTCCAGCGAAGGAGAAGGCTTTTTCTATACCTGGACACCCGATGAAATCATCAGCGTTCTCGGGCCGGAAACGGGACGTCGCTTCTGTAGCTGGTTCGACATCAGCGAAGGCGGTAATTGGGAGGGGCGCTCCATCCCCAACCTTTTATCGGCGGCAAGAGAAATGACCGATGAGGAATGGCCAGGCATTGCCGCCGCAAAGAATGCGCTGCGTCTGGCCCGAAACCAGCGCCCGAAACCGCCACGCGATGACAAGATCCTCAGCGACTGGAATGCGATGACAATTGCTTCGCTGGCAAGGTTGTCCAGACAATTCCAACGGCCGGACTGGCTGGATCTCGCCGAAAATGTTTGGAAAGCGGTCCTCACAGTCAATCAACGGGACGGCAATTTATGCCACAGCAGCCGTCACGGTATCAAAAACAAGGCGGTTTTTCTGGATGATTACGCGCATATGATCACCGCGGCCATAGCATTGTATCAGACCAGCGGAAAATCAGCCTATCTCGACCAGGCCATCACCATGCAACACCGTCAGGACGCGATGTTCTGGCGGGAAGGCGAAGGCGCTTATGCAATGGCCGAACAACAGAACCTGCCCGTAGAGCCGATGCATTGCCAGGACGGCCCTGTGCCTGCGGGCAATGCCGTTGCCATGGCCAATCTGGATCTGCTCTGGCGGCTCAGCGATGAAGTCATCTTCCGCCGCCACAGGGACAGAATCCAGCAATGTTTCCTCGATCAATCCCGGCAAAACGTGATCGGCAGCAGCGGTTACCTGTCTGCATGCGAACAAATTCTTCATCCCCTCGACATCACTCTGAAAATTGCCGATCAGGCACAGGCCGAAAGCGTTCTACATCTGCTCTTCAGCCATGCTCCGGATAAAGCAGCGATCAAATGGGAGGATGCGGCTGTAGAGAATGAGGAAACTTCGCCCTTCAGCGCTATGATCTGTATCGGTCAAACCTGCACCCTGCCGATGAACAGCCCCGAACAACTGAAACAAAGACTGGAGGAACTGAAACTTCATGGCACAATTAACCCTTCATAGTCCGATCGGCGAGCTGACCCTCTCGGAGGAGGACGGGGCCCTCGTTTCTCTCGATTGGGGTCGGGCACCGAAGGAATTTCAGCAACCGACGCCGCTGTTATGTGAAATCCGCGATGCCCTCCATGCCTATTTCGATGGCGGGAAACCGACATTCGATTTTCCCCTGCGGCCCTCCGGAACGGCATTTCAGCACACTGTCTGGCAGCAGATGCGCAGCATTCCTTATGGTGAGACACGCAGCTATGGTGAAATCGCCAGGCGCATCTCCAGTGCCGCCCGGGCCGTCGGTAATGCCTGTGGTGCAAACCCGATTCCGATCATCATTCCCTGCCACAGGATCGTGTCACAACAAGGTCTTGGCGGATATAGCGGCGATGGTGGCGGCGAAACCAAGCAATGGCTCCTTCAGCTGGAAGGGGCGTCCCTTCCCTGGCTGCAATGATCAGAAACAAGGAAAGAGAAAATGGCAAAAATCGTTCTGCTCTCCGAACATGGCGGACCCGAAGTCCTGAAGACAGAGGATCGCACCCCTCCTTCCCCCGGCCCCGGTGAAGTCCAGATCGAGCATACGGCGATCGGGCTCAATTTCATCGATGTCTATCACCGCACCGGCCTGTACCCCGTCTCCTTACCCGGCAGTATCGGTATGGAAGCCGCTGGCGTGATCACCGCCATCGGCGAGGGTGTGGATGAATTCGCGCCGGGAGACCGCGTCGCCTATGCCTCGCCGCCTCTGGGCGCTTATGCCCAGATACGGGTCATGCCCGCGGACCGTATCGTCAAAATCCCCGATGGTATCGATGACAAAACCGCGGCCGCGATCATGCTCAAGGGGATGACGGCATGGTATCTGCTCCGCCGGGTCTATGAGGTCGGAAAAAAGGACACGATCCTGTTTCATGCTGCTGCCGGCGGTGTCGGGCTGATTGCCTGTCAATGGGCCAAGGCACTGGGGGCCACGGTGATCGGAACCGTCGGCAGCAAGGAAAAAGCCGATCTGGCCCGTCAATATGGCTGCGATCATACCATTCTGTACCGGGAAGAGGATTTTACCGAACGGACCCGTGCCCTGACCGGTGGGGAAGGCGTTCCCGTCGTTTATGATTCAATCGGGCGGGATACCTTCATGGCCTCTCTGGACTGCCTGAAACCTTTCGGATTGATGGTCAGCTTCGGCAATGCCTCCGGCCCTGTCGACCCCTTCGATATCGGCATTCTCGCCCAGAAAGGATCGCTGTTTCTGACCCGTCCCACCCTGATGACCTATACGGCAAGGCGCGAGGATCTCGTCCGGGCTGCCGAAGAGCTTTTCGAACGCGTTCTCTCCGGCGACATCCGGGTGCAGATCGGCCAGACCTATCCGCTGGAGAAGGTCGCGGATGCACACCGCGATCTGGAGGCACGCAAAACGACGGGGTCGACCCTGCTTATTCCCTGAACAAGGCTTTTCCACCAAAATTCAGCATAAACCGGGGCCGTGGCATAAAACCACGGCCCCTTCTTCATAAGAGCTGATATCGGATTTCTTTCTCAGAGCAGACATCCGATCCGAAAAAGAAATCCCGGTAAGATCAGGTGTTCATCGACTGGAAGAATTCCGCATTGGTCTTGGTATGGCGCAGCTTGTCCTGAAGGAATTCCATGGCATCGACCACCCCCATCGGCATGAGAATACGCCTCAGGACCCACATCTTCGACAATTCATCCTTCGATACCAGCAATTCTTCCTTGCGGGTACCGGATTTGGTGATGTCGATGGCCGGGAACACCCGCTTATCGGCCAGTTTGCGATCAAGGATCAGCTCGGAATTGCCTGTTCCCTTGAATTCCTCGAAAATCACTTCATCCATGCGGCTGCCGGTGTCGATCAGCGCGGTGGCAATGATCGTCAGCGACCCGCCTTCCTCGATATTCCGCGCCGCGCCGAAGAAGCGCTTCGGCTTCTGCAGGGCATTGGCATCGACACCGCCTGTCAGCACCTTGCCCGATGAGGGCACCACCGTGTTGTAAGCGCGGGCCAGTCGGGTGATGGAATCAAGCAGAATGACCACATCCCGCTTGTGTTCGACCAGCCTCTTTGCCTTTTCAATCACCATTTCAGCCACCTGGACATGGCGTGCGGCCGGCTCATCGAAGGTGGAGGAAACCACCTCCCCCTTGACCGATCGCTGCATGTCGGTGACTTCCTCGGGCCGCTCATCGATCAGCAATACGATCAGATACACTTCCGGATGATTGGCGGCGATGGAATCGGCGATATTCTGCAGCAGAACCGTCTTGCCGGTGCGCGGCGGCGCCACGATCAGGGCGCGCTGGCCCTTGCCGATCGGCGCGATCAGATCGATGACACGGTCCG
>CAYXDL010000023.1:0-12658 GCA_964463775.1 uncultured Hyphomicrobiales bacterium | reverse complement strand
AGCAATCCCCGCCGGGCCAAGGCCTGTATCGGCGTGGTGCCGCAGGAGCTTAACCTGGATGCCTTCTTCACCCCGCGCGAGGTGGTGGAGATGCAGGCCGGCATGTATGGTGTGCCCAAAGGACAAAGGCAGACGGACCGTATTCTTGCCGCTGTCGGGTTGGCGGACAAGGCGGAAAGCTATGCCCGCAACCTTTCAGGGGGGATGCGCCGGCGCCTGCTGGTGGCCAAGGCCATGGTGCATGAACCCCCGGTGCTGATTCTGGATGAACCGACCGCGGGCGTGGATATCGAACTGCGCCAGCAATTGTGGGATTACGTGCGCGGCCTGAACAAGGCGGGCGTGACCATCGTGCTGACCACCCATTATCTGGAGGAAGCCGAAACCCTCTGCGACCGTATTGCCATCATCGATCATGGCCGCGTGGTGGCTTGCGAGGAAAAGCACGATCTTCTTGGCCGTCTCGACCGCAAGGGGCTGGTGGTGACAGTGGAACAGGATATCAGCGATATCACGGCCTTTCCCGGCGCGCTGCGCCGCTTTTCGCCCGAAATCCGGGGCCGGCGGCAGATCGCCATCAATTACAGTCCGTCACGGATGAAGGCACAGGATATTCTGTCCGCCATCAATGACGCCGGGCTGACCATTGCCGATCTGAGCACCGAGGAGGCCGATCTGGAGGATGTGTTCCTCTCCCTGACCAGTGGGCGCCATGAAAGCGGTTCTGATGCGGCCTGAAAGGGGTCATGCCTGCTGCAGATAAACGTGGGCATTTCCCTTTGCCGCACTGATTTCAGTGCGGTCCATCAGGCAAAAGGCGGTCGACAGCCCGTCGGCCACGGCGGCGGAACGGTCGGTCACGCTGATTTCGGCCCATCGTCCGCCGGGTTTGCCGGTGCGCGGATCGATGATGTGGCCAAGGGTGCCGCCATCATCGAAGGTGGTGCCCAGGGGGGCCGATGTGGCGACAGCCATGTTGTTGAGGGTTATTTTCCTACCTCCTGTCTTGCCAAGGGTGATCCGCCAGTCCCGGCCATCCGGCGCATGGCCGAGAGCGGTGATTTCGCCGGTGTCGATCAGTACGTTTTTGATGCCTTCCTGACGGAGCAGAGTGGCGATCCGGTCGGCGATATAGCCTTGCGCAATACCGTTCAGGGTCAGGGCCATGCCGGAACGGACAAAGGAAACCCGTTCGGCGGAGAAACGGACATGGCGCCAGCCGGTGCGGGCCCGCGCCTGGGTCAGAAGGTTTTCATCGGGAATGGTGCCTCTGACGGATGCTTCGGCCCAGACAGCCCACAGGGGCTGTATCGTCGGGTCGAAGGCACCACCGGTTCTGGCATTGAGCGCGGCGCAGAGGGACAGTAATTCGATCATCTCGAATGCGGGATCCCTCAGCATGCCGTTCCTGTTGAGGCGGGAAAGCTGGCTTTCACGGCGGTAGAGGCTGAAAATATTTTCCAGTCTGTGGATTTCGGCGGTGGCCCGGGCAATCAATGCCGGGGCATTCGGGTGGTCGATGATGATCTGCGCATCAGCGCCGAGGGCAACGCCTTTCCATCGTGCGGGGCGGATGGTGGCATGCGTGTTGAATGCGGGCAGGGCGGCGGCTCCGGCCAGAAGGGTCAGTACACGGCGGCGGGTGATCATTGGGCAGCCTCCTTCACTGAAGGATTCATATCGACAGGGGAGAGAACGGTTTCAGCCGGGATTTCTTCCAGGCGCATGATTTTACCGCCATGGTCGCGGGCAAAGGCCTCGGCGCTCTGGCGGTCGCCGAAGGGCACGGTTTCCGGCGCCCCCATGCCGCCGCGGGCATCGGATCCGATGACATAATACGCCTTGGCGGCATCGATCCAGTTATCTGCTCCCGGATCGTTCCATGCGCGCGCCTTGCCCATGTCATTGACGTAAAGCACCAGGGGATCGCCGTCCCGCTCGGGCGATTTGAGATAGGCAAGCCCATCGCGCACCTGGCTGAACCACAGTGGTTCAGGCATGCCGGAAAGGAAAAGCTGCGCCTTGGGTCCGGCATGGTCGAGCACAACCATCTGGCAGTAATAGCCGGCGGCATCCTCGGTCAGATGACGGGGCGCGGGGAGGGCGCTCTGCACCGCCTCTTCGTTGCAGGCGCTGAGTGCCAAAGGCAGAACAAGGGCCAATACCAGTTTCATGGTTCGAGTTTCCGGAAAACCAGCCAGGCTGAGAACAGGGCAAGAAGCGGCCACAGCAGCAGGGATGAAAGCGCTGCCGGCATGCCGACGGCACCGCTTGTGGCACCGAGATCGGAGCTGAGCACCGAAACGGTTTCGGCGGGCATGTTGATCAGGCGGAAGGCATCGGCGGGGTTGGCGGCCAGCAGCCAGGGGAAAATCTCTTTGGTAAAAGTACCGCCTTTATCGGCGATCAGGGCGCCGAGAAGGCCGAGATCGTATAGCACGATGCAGATCAGCCAGATGAGGATAACGATTCCCGAAGCCACGGCCGAACGGCGTACCAGGGCCGAGACGCAATACCCGATGCCGAGGAAGGTGGCGCCAAGGGCCAGTGATGTCGCGAACAGTTGAAGCGGGCGTTCCGGCGACAGGCCGCCCAGCCCGTGTCGCCACAGGATCAGTCCCACCATCACCAGCAATCCGATGCCGACGGCAACGGCAAGAACGCCCAGATGGGCGGCAAATTTGCCAAGCAGGATTTCCCGTCGGGACAGCGGGTAGGTCAGGCCGAGAGCCAGGGTGCCGCGTTCCGCCTCGCCCGCGATGGCATCGAAGGACAGCAGCAGGCCGATCAGGGGAATCAGGTAGACCGACAGGGTGGTGACCGAGGTTGCGGCGACCGTCAGCGGATCGGCACCCAGTGTTCCGGTGGGCGCCGCACCGGCCAGGGTCAGCACGAAGGTGAACAGGGCCATGAGAATGACCGAGGTCGCCACCCACATGTTGCGCCGGGCGATCAGCAATTCGAGCCTGGCAATGGCGAAGGCCTTCATTCTGTCCTCTCCTGTCCTTTTGCTTCCGGGAGGCTGTAGTGACGGTAAAGTTCTTCGAGGCTGGCGGGAATGACATCAACGTCGCGGATGTCATCGCCGAAACCAGTCACCCGTTCCAGCAGGCTCAGCTTATCTTCCGGCGGGCAGGACAGCAGCACGGATGCACCGTTGATACGGTTGCCTCCAAGGGCCAGGGCGATCTTTTCCGCGCTGTCCCGGCGTGTCGTTACCCGGATATGTACGGGCAGGCGGGCGCGATGACGCAGATCGGTCAGGCTGCCGTCCGCCAACAGGCGGCCCTTGCTCAGAATGGCGATGCGGTCGGTGCGGCTTTCAAGTTCAGTCAGCGCGTGGGAGGACAGCAATACCGCTGTGCCTCTTGCGGCCAGCTCGTCGATGATGTCATAGAATTCATGACGGGATATCGGATCCAGCCCGCTGGTCGGTTCATCCAGAAGGGCCAGCTTCGGTTTGCCAAGCAATGCCTGCGCCAGGCCGATGCGCTGGCGCATGCCCTTGGAATAGGTATGTATTCTGCGATCCGCGGCATGTTCGAGGCCGACCCTCTCCAGCAGATCGTCGGCCTGGGACACCGGAACCGATTTCAGCCTGGCGAAATGATGCAGTTGCTCACGACCGCTCAGCGCGCCATGAAAAGCCACGCTTTCAGGCAGGAATCCGGTGAGTGCATGAGCCGTGCGCGATCCCGGCCGGTGCCCCAGAACGTCGATCGTGCCGGATGTAATCGAGGTCAGGCCGAGGATCATCCGCATCAGTGTCGTTTTGCCTGCGCCGTTGTGGCCAAGCAGGGCAACGCGTTCGCCGGGGCAGATGCGCAGACTGACTTCGCGCACGGTCTGCAATGCGCCGTAGCTCTTGCATACCTTGTCGAGGCGCAGGCAATTCATTGCTTATTGTCCTTCCAGGCAGGGGCGGTAATGGCGGGCGGACGCATCAGCGGCGCCCGGTCTATGACCCCGCCGGGAAGAATGGCGGGAAAAGCGGCCTGGGCCCAGCGGATCAGCTGCACGGCCGGAGAACCAAGCAGCAGTTTGGCCGAAGGCTGGCTCCAGAGCACCTTGTCCATGATGTCATTGGGCCGGTAGGCAGCATCGGCGATGCCATCGCCATTCAGATCGTAAGCGGGATGGTCCGACCAATAGTTGCCACGGCCGCCGGCACTCCAGTCGACCCATTTGGAGCCGACATATTTCACCTGTATCCGGTTGCGGATGAAGGCATTGCCGCTCATGACATTGCGTTCGGATCCGGCGGTGAAGTGTATGCCGATGCCGCATCCTTCGAAACGGTTGGCACGAAAGATGTTTTTATGGGCGTTGTAGATGAAAACGCATTTGTTTTTCACATTTTCAATGCGGTTGCCCGTGACGGTGCTGTTGTTCGTGTAATTCAGCATGATGCCGTAATTGCGGTCGTCGCGGGAAAGATTGTTTTCTATGCGGACGCGGTCCGAAAACATGACCGCATAGCCCAGATGATTGCCGACGGAAATATTTTCCGAAACGATGGAATCATTCGCATACATGTAGTGGACGGCGAAGCGAAGATCGCGAAAGCGGTTGCGGGCAAACACGTTGTTGCGCGACGTGTTGACGAAAATGCCGTCACGGCCCCAGCGGATATCGTTGCCGGTGACTTTTGCCCCGGGCGCATTCCAGACATAAATGCCGTTTCCGCGGTCATTCATCCGGCGATCGCGTCGTCCTTCAATGATGTTGTTCCGGATCAGGGCGTTTTTCGCGCCATGGATGTCGATACCGACCAGATTGCCGGTGAGACGATTGTTCTCTACCTTTGCCCCCGTGGCGGCCTTGTTCAGGGTGATACCCGCATCCAGGCCGTTGCCGCCGGATCCCGATCCCCGGATCGTCAGCCCCCGGATCGTTACATTGCCGGCCTTCACAGTGATGACTGATCCCTGGCCGCCACCGTCGATCACGGCGCCTTTTTCTCCCTGAAGGGTCAGGGTTGTCCTTATGACAACCGGCCCGCGATGCGTGCCGGGACCCAGGCGGAGAAGATCCCCCGCCCGGGCCGATTGCACGGCGGCCGCCAGGGCGCCATCCGCTGCCGGCACGAAGCGTTCTTCCGCCCTGGCAAAAGCCGGGACGAGAAAAACACCAGCAATGAGCAGATGACGCAGCATGACAGCCGTCCTTTCAGGCTTATGCCGGTTCGACCAGCATGCGGCCGCGCATTTCCATGTGCAGGGCATGGCAGAACCACTGGCAATAATACCAGTGCACGCCGGGTCTGTCGGCGGTAAAGGTAACCGATGCCGTGGCCTGCGGCGCGATCTCCATGGCGATGTTGTGGTTGCCGAGGGTGAAGCCATGGGTCAGATCATCCACATCGTCGATATTGGTGATGTAGATGGTGACCTCATCGCCCTGCTTGACCCTGAATTCCTTCAGCGAGAAGGTTGGCGCCGAGGAGTACATGTAGACACGGACCTTGTTGCCGTCGCGGATGACTCCGTCATGACCCTCTTCCAGTTCAACGCCGTCGGCCTTGGCCTGGGCGCGGGCATCTTCCCACATGGGATCGTTGCGGTCCCAGACGCTGACCGGGTTGACGATATCGCGGCGTACGATGATGCAGTCATGCGGTTCGGCGAAGGTCGGACCGTCATGAACGACCTCCATCTTGCCGCCGGCAATATCGATCAGCTGATCGTTCTCGGGTTTCAGGGGGCCGACATTGAGGAACCGGTCCTTGGAGAACTTGTTCAGCGAAACCAGCCATTTGCCGTCGGCTTCCTTGGTTTCGCCCATGGAAGTGTGGTTATGGCCCGGCTGATACATCACATCGACCTTCTCGATGATCGGATCGACATCCTCACCCTTGTATTTGCGCACGGCCTTCTCAATGTCCCATTTCACCACCTGGCTGTCGAGGAACAGGGTGGTGAAGGCGTGGCCCTTGCCGTCGAAAGCCGTATGAAGCGGCCCAAGGCCAAGCTCCGGTTCCGCCACGACGGCCGAACGCGGATCGGCCCCCTGGAAGACGGCTTCGATCTTGTCCCATTCGATCACGGAAACGGTGGGCGACAGCTTGCCGTTGACCATGACGTATTTGCCGTCCGGTGCGGTATTGACGCCGTGGGGGCTGTTGGGGATGGGGATATAGACAGTGATGCCGAGCTTCGAGCTCTTGCGCCCGTCCAGCACCTTGACGCCGTTATGGACCTCGTATTTTCCTGCCTTGATCGCGGCTTCAATTCTGGCAATGTCGAAAACGACGACATGATCCATTTCCGAGGACATCATGCCTTCCAGATCGACTGCCTCTTCGGAATTATAGCATGAGGACATGGCATAACGGCCCTGATAGTCACAATCGACATTATCGAGATTGCCCGAGACCATGACCTGCCAGGCGATTTCCATCGTATCGCCGTCGATCGCGGTGAAAATGGAGACATAGTTTTTGATGTCATCCATATTGGTGCCGTCATTGATCAGAGGCACCCGGTGTTCACCATTGGCAAAAACATAGCCGGTGCGCGGATATTTCTGCGGGCGCAGGCCATGGATATCCTTGGCGTTCGGAATTTCGATGATCTTGTCGGGTTTCATCACGTCACAACGCACTCGTGCCACGCGGGTGTTGGCCTTGTCGTTCATGAACAGATAACGCCCGTCATAAGTGCCGTCGGTAAAGGACATATGCGGGTGGTGCAGGTCGCCGTGGTCGTAGGTTTCCCTGCCGCGCTTGGCAAGAAATTCCTTGGTTTCCTGGGTCAGTCCCTCGGTCAGGATCTTCTTGGATTCGTTAGTGATGCCCCAGCCGGTGGCCGAGCAGCGGTTGAAGACCGGCACCCGCATCAGTTCACGCATGGACGGCACGCCGAGAATGCGCAACTCACCGGACTGGCCGGATGACCAGAACCCGTAGTATTCATCCAGTTCGCCCGGGGCGACCTCCGTGGAGCGTGCCGCCTTTGCCTGCGTGGGCGTCAGCGCGGCTCCGCCGCCGATGGCGGCTGCGGCTCCGGCGAGAACGGCACCTTTCATAGGGCCGGTCAGGATATCGCGGCGCGTCAGGGCCGCTTTTTTCTCTTTACTGTCAGCCATGGTTTTTCCCCTTTGGTTGCTGCGGGTGGGTGAGGCTTTTTTTCAGAGCCTCGTTTGATTTCGCTACGGCTGCGTGCCGGCGGAGACGTTTGATCACCACCGGACACTTTTTCCTGTCCTGATACAGAACTTGGCAATGCAGACAGGACAGGCATTCGTTCGGGTTGATCTCGCCTGTCGGGTGGATCGCCTGAACGAAACATTCATTGGCACAGGTCTGGCAGGGGTTGCCGCACTGGCGATAGCGTTTCAGCCAGTCGAACATGCGCATTCGGGCCGGGATGGCCAGGGCCGCACCGAGCGGGCATAGGTAACGGCAGTAGAAGCGTTCGATGAACAGACCGATGCCAAGCAGGATGGCGGCATAGAGCACATAGGGCCAGCCACGGACGAATTTCAGAACGATCGAGGTCTTGAAAGGCTCGACCTCGGCCAGATGTTCGGCCAGGGGTATGGAGACAACGGAAACACCGATCAGTCCCAGGAAGATGATGTACTTGATCGGCCACAGCCGCTCATGCAGCCCCCAGGGCAGCTTCCACTGCGGCACCTTGAAGAAGCGCGCGATCTGGTTGGTGATCTCCTGCAGGGCGCCGAAGGGGCACAGCCATCCGCAAAAGCCGCCACGACCCCAGAACAGCAGGGTTACGGCGACGGATGTCCACAGAATGAAGACCAGCGGGTCCATGAGGAAGGCATCCCAGCTGAAGCCATGAACCAGTGACGAACCCAGAGCCATCAGGTTGACCACGGAAAGCTGCGCATTCTGACTCCAGCCGAGGAAGACGAGGGTCACGGCCAGAAAACCCATGCGGAACCAGTAGAAGGCGCGGGCATGGCGCGTGGCCTGTACCTGGAAGAAGAAAACGCCGGTCAGGATCAGCAGCATGCCGATAAGCAGCCCGACCTCGACAATCTTGTCTTTCCAGATGCGCTTCCACAGCAGGGCGCGGGCATTGCCGTTTTCTTCCGCCACGGCATTGACGGTGCTGGCGGCAGGGGTGGCCTTGGCGGGGGTGGGAGTGATCTTTGTCAGATAGTGCGGAGGCAGGGTGTAGCCCAGATCGTAGCTCAGGAAGGTTTTTTCCACCGGCCCGACGGCACGTTGCACCAGCAGTTGCAACCGCCACGGTTTGGTGGGGTCGAAGCCGGACTTTGCCGGTATTCTGAACAGATCCATTTCCCTGAAGGAAGGGGCATCATTCACTGCCAGCTTGCCGACACGCCGATGATCCCGGTCGCGAAAACGTACGGATATATCGCCCTGAACAAGCTTGATACGGTCGAAGATGCCGCCCCGGACATAGCCCGATCCCTTGAAGGAATACTGCCCCCGCCCCATAACGAGGATTGCCTGATCACCTTCCTTCAGCCATTTGCGCATATTGGCGTATTCGGCTTCTCCCAGCAGGCTGAGTCCGATTCCGGGAACCGATACCAGCGCTACATTCATGTCGATGAAGGTGTCGGAGGGGTCACCTTTTGCCGGGTGTTTCAGGGCGCGCGGATCGCCGGAGTCGGCGAAGGCCTTGTTAATCTGTCCGACATCGAGGGTCAGTCGCCGGACCGAACCCTCCCCGGCCAGGGTGGTCCAGTCCTTGCGGGTGGTTTCCTCCATGTTCACGACATAGGCAGGGCCGCTGCTGGCGGCTTCGGCCTTCAGGCCGCCGAGCCCCAGGGCGCGCGCCACCTTGATCGAGGCACGGACGATGGAATCATCAATGATCATCACCGTCACGGTCGCCCCGGAGATGATGTCGAGATCATGGGCGGAACCGCCGGCGGCAGCCTCGGCAACGACATTCATGCCCCGGTAACTTTCGGTCAGCGCCTTCATCTTGCTGTTGGGAATGCCGATCAGCACGATCGGTTCGGAATGTTTCACCAGAAGGGCGCGCTGCAGCACGCCCTTGGGATCGATGGCGACCATGACATGGATGGGCTTGCCCGAATAACCGGTGGTGCTGACGAAGTCGGAGGTAATGAAGGCATAGCCGATCCGCTGGTGCCCTTTGAGAATCGGCACCACAGGAAGATCTTTTTCAACCGTGCCATAGGCGGTGGCGCCGGGAACCAGCTCACTGGCGGGAACTTTCTTGATGTAATGGCTGATCACCGGCCCTGTCCGGGCTGTGGCCGAACCGGCGGCAAGAATGGTCTGCGCCGCCAGGAGAAGGCAGACAGCCATATAAGTGCGATATAGTATTGTGATTATTCTACTCAAAGTTGAAGTTCCTGAGCATTCTGACCGGTTCCTGTCGGGACGGCAGGATTGGAAAAAACGGTTTGGTCCTGTTACGTAATGAATCGCACCACAAGACCTGAATGTGGTGCGGCAATTACGGCCCCGGCGGCAGGACGCTTGTTCAGTGTCTGAAGTCGGCTGCATTCAGCATTGTTCGCAGGCGGGAGGGGCAGATATACAAACATGGTCTTCAACCCTGACAAGAGGTCCTGGCGGGCAAGATAGGAATCCCGGCAGGTGGGCACATTGATCTCAGTCAAGTTATCTGCGAACCCTGTCTCGTGGGGCTTCCCGCCGTGGTCGGGGAAACAAAGGCATTGTCAGGAAAACCCGCTTGCGCTATCAAGGCGCCAGGCACCCGTAGCTCAGCTGGATAGAGCGCTGCCCTCCGAAGGCAGAGGTCACAGGTTCGAATCCTGTCGGGTGCGCCATTTTTCAAATTTCCCGGCACAATCATTCGCGGGCCATCGGCAATTAACGCTGCGAGTCGGGTTTGAGTGCTGGGATTTTTGCCCCCATGGCGATCAGCGTATCCGCATGGTGAATAGCGGCGGTTTTACATGCTGATGGCGATGTGCCATTCAATCACCGTCAATTCTTGTTCCTCTGAACCTGTAATCACCTGATTTTCAGTTTGCGGCTGGCAAACCGGCACTGTCATGGCCCGGGCATGTCCGGGAGGACCGGCGCAAATCAGCATGCCAGGAACCGGGTCATGCCGATTGTTCCGGACAATCGGCATTCCGTTGTCGTGATGAAACCGTAACTGGTTCAGGCCGGCCGTTGTGTCTCGATAAGCTCGATGCGGTAACCGTCGGGGTCTTCGGCAAAGGCGATGGATTCTCGTATTCCGGTTTCTTCCGGTGCGAAGGCCATGGGGCCGGCAGGGCGCAGGATTTTGACGCCGTGCGCTTCAAGACGTTCACATGCGCCGCGAATATCTTCAACTTCCAGCGCAATATGCCCGAAACCGGATCCATGACTGTATGCCGCTTTATCCCAGTTCCAGGTCAGTTCAATAGTCGTGGTGCGAAGGTCATCGCCATACCCCATGAACACCAGTGTGAAACGGCCTTCAGGGAAGGTTTCACGCCGGATTTCGCGCATGCCGAGCGCATCGCGATAAAAGGCGATTGAACGGTTAAGATCGCCGACGCGGATCATGGTGTAGAGAATGCGGTGCGGGATCATCGCCGAGTTGTCCTGAGAATTCATAATGTTGATCCGTTGAGAGTTCGGGAAAGGCGAGACGGGCGGCTTTGATGCCGCCCGTCACGTGATCCGTGTCTTTATCGGCAGATTTCACCGGTGTAGCGGACGAGGCCCACCATATTGTCGGGATCGCGCAGATCGACGAGCCCGTAGCTGTTGAACGTGCCTTTGACGCCTTTGAGCGTGCCACGGGTCACATCTTCCTGGATATGATAGGTGATCTCGATCATGTAACGTCCCGGCTTGCCCGGAACCGCGGTGAGAACGCCAAGGTCCTTGGTCTGAAACGCGCCGCCGTCGTCATTGCCGAAATAGTGTTCCATATCCATTTCAAGACCGGTCGCCGTTTTCCGTTGGGCCGTGATCTTGCCGGCGGCGTTGGTCACGTTTCCGGTAAGCGTTGCCGAAATGATAATCGGCTTGCCTTTGCCTTCACCGAAAAAATTAGGCACGGCGACGCCGCCGATGGGTGTGCAATTTGCTGCCGCCTGAGCGGGCAGGGTGCCGGAAAGGCCGGCGGCAATGGCCAGGGCCGATGCATGGGTAAATATCTTGATCATGTGGGGGTCTCCGTGGAAATAGGGCAGCATCAAGCTGTTTGACGTTCATTGTGTCTGGATGCCGGCCTGGGGAATCCGTTTGCGGTTTTCGTCTGTCTATCGGGTGCCGGACGGGTTTTTACGTGTAATAGGGCGAGTTAAGTCCACGGCTCGCTTCTTCGGTGGCACGAGCATCGAAGACGCGCGTGTAGAAGGCGGCGTTCATCTTTGCGGCGGTCTTGGGGAAGTCATCGATCGCGAAGGCCAGGGCATTTTCGACTGTATCAAAGGCGTCAACACCACCAAGCGTGTTGGTGTTCAGTCCGCTCAGCCACAATTTTGATATGAGACCTTTTTGCTGTTTGAGGACCGGATTGCGGTCCTGCCACGGGGCCTTTGCGAACGGCACACTGACCTGCACCTCGGTATAGACGAACGCACCTGGCATTTGCGTGGCTCCGGCGCCGAAATGCGGGGAACCCATGTCCAGGCTGGCTTCCCTGGTGACGGTCGCATCGAATATGCGCGTGGTCTGGGCAACACCGAATTTTCTGGCGATCGCGGGAAAGAAGACCGTGCAGTAATGCCGGGCGGCGTCAATACTGTCGAAGCTGTATAATCCGCCCACGGAGTTGTTTCCGACTCCGGAAAACCACGTCTTGTTCAGAAAGCCAGCTTCGGCCGCGATTTGTTGGTTGAGCTGGCTCCATGGAACATTTGCGAATGTCACCGAGTTTTGCAGTTCCGTGTAAACGAATGCCTTCGGGTGCATGAGAACAGTCCCTTTCTTTGATGCGTTGCTTGTCTGTGCGGTGGTGGTTTTGGCCGTAAGGGACGCTGAGCCGAGGGCTAACGCGGTCCCGATTGCTCCGAGAACATCCCGGCGCCTCATCGCCGGTGCTTGACACCGGGACGTATATGGTTCGTCTTTCTCCATTCGTTTTTCCTTTTTTCAGTTGACCCGTGAGGGATTGCCGTCATGTCGTGCACAATATATAACGATCACTATATTTATTGGTAAACGGCTGCAGACATGGCGTCAACAAAAAAAATAACGACCGTGATATTTTGGAGAATGCGATGAGCAGGATGACAAAGAAAGAACGGACCCGCGAGCGTATGCTGGATGCTGCAAGCAGAAGTTTTCGCGCCCATGGCTTTGCCGGTATCGGTGTCGACGCCATCGCCAAAGCCGCAGGGGTTACATCAGGCGCCTTCTACGCCCATCTCGGCTCCAAGGATGGTGCGTTCCGTGCGGCACTGGAGCGCGGGCTCGATGAAGTGATCGGAGCAATTCCGCAATATCAGCGTGATTATGGCAGGGGCTGGCTTGCGGCATTTTCGGATTATTATCTGAGCAAGGCGCATCGTGATGATCTCGCCTGCGGTTGCGCCATGACGACGCTGTCGCCGGAGGTTGCCCGTGCCGGTGATGATGTGAAGGCAATCTACGAAGCCAAAATGAAAAAGATCGCCGGGCTTATCGCTGACGGTCTGGAGGGAAGTGACGATGCGCTCCGCCTGTCCCGGGCCTGGGCCTTGCTTGGCGTTCTGATCGGCGGGCTCACGCTGGCGC
>CAYXDL010000022.1:0-12849 GCA_964463775.1 uncultured Hyphomicrobiales bacterium | reverse complement strand
AATAGGTGAACAGTCCGGGCTTCAGGGCAAGGTGGAAACGCTGATCGGTGATCGCCACCACGGTCTTGCCGCCCTGGGCATCGATCAGGCTCCACTGACGCAGGGTCAGCGGTTTTTCGCTGAATTCCAGGGTCAGGCTGCCCTGTTCCGGCTCTTCCGGATCCCTCAGGGTAACGGACAGACGCCCGGCACCGCGCCTGACCGCGCTGACCAGGGTATCGCGGGCCAGCTCTATCCGTTCGGCGACCAGAATCTTCAGCGGCGTTGCCGTCAGCGGCAGACGGGTGACCTCATCCAGTTCCCGGTCGATGAAATTCACCCACAACCCGTCGGCAACGATCAGCAGCTTCACCGGCGGATCATATTCGAAACGCAGCCGTCCCGGCCGTTTCAGATAAAGCGTGCCCCTGGCAAGGCTGCCGTCGGGAGAGATCTGCAGAAACCGCGCCTTCATGGTCCGGAATCCGTTCAGATAGGCATCGACGCGGGCCAGATCCGCCTTCTCGCGCGCCGTCAGCGCCCGTGCCTCATTCAGGAAAGGGCTGAGGATCAGCGGCAGGCACAACAGCACCGCCGCCGCAATGCCATGCGCAAACCGCCTCAGGAGCCGCCCCGACAGGCTGGCCTCAGCTTTCGGCATCATCGATATCCCGGGCCAGAACCTCGCGCTTGCCGACATGGTTTGCCGGGCTGATCACGCCTTCGGCCTCCATCTGTTCGATGATCCGTGCGGCGCGGTTGTAGCCGATCTGCAGATGGCGCTGAACGAAGCTGGTCGATGCCTTGCGCTCGCGCGTTACCAGAGCCACCGCCTCGTCATAGCGTGAATCGACCTTTTCCCCGCCGCCGGCCGCCGTCCCGGCCGCTTCCTCGGCCTCCACAGTGATATCCTCGCGGTAGTCGGGCTGGCCGGTCTGCTTGAGGAAGGCGACGATCTGCTCCACCTCGTCATCGCCGACGAAGGGGCCGTGCACGCGCTTCACCCGTCCGGCGCCCGGCATGAACAGCATGTCGCCGGCACCCAGAAGCTGCTCGGCGCCAGGCTCGCCCAGAATGGTGCGGCTGTCGATCTTGGAGGTGACCTGAAAGCTGATCCGTGTCGGGAAATTGGCCTTGATAGTGCCGGTAATCACATCGACCGAGGGACGCTGAGTGGCCATGATCAGATGAATCCCGGCCGCGCGCGCCATCTGCGCCAGCCGCTGAATGGCGGCTTCGATCTCCTTGCCGGCGACCATCATCAGATCGGCCATTTCATCGACAATGACGACGATGAAGGGCATTTCCTCCATGTCCAGCGTCTGGGTCTCGAACAGGGGTTCGCCGGTTTCGGCGTCATAACCGGTCTGAACCGTGCGTTCCAGCCTGCGGCCGGCGGCAAGGGCCTCGGCAACGCGCTGGTTGTAGGAGGCAACATTGCGGACACCCAGCTCGGACATCTTGCGATACCGGCTTTCCATCTCGCGCACCACCCATTTCAGCGCCGATACCGCCTTGGCCGGATCGGTGACCACCGGCGCCAGCAGATGCGGAATACCGTCATAGACCGACAGTTCCAGCATTTTCGGATCGATCATGATGAAACGGCATTTGTCCGGCGGCAGACGGTAAAGCAGCGACAGGATCATGGTATTGATCGCCACCGATTTACCCGCACCCGTGGTGCCGGCCACCAGCAGATGAGGCATGCGCGCCAGATCGGCGAAAACAGGATCACCGCCGATATCCTTGCCCAATGCCAGCACCAGGCTGCCATTGTGGCGTTCAAAGGCGTCCGTTGCCAGCAATTCACGCAGATAGACGGTTTCGCGCGTTGAATTGGGCAGTTCGATCCCCAGGGCATTGCGGCCCTGTATCACGGCGACACGGGCGGAAATCGCGCTCATCGAACGGGCGATATCATCGGCGAGGGCGATCACGCGTGAGGATTTGGTCCCCGGCGCCGGTTCCAGCTCATACAATGTCACCACCGGCCCGGGGCGCAGATTGGTGATCTGCCCCTTGATGCCGAAATCATCCAGCACGGCCTCCAGCATGCGGCCGTTCTGTTCCAGCGCCTCGATACTGCTGCGCGCCACCCGCTCGCGCGGACCGGGCTGATGCAGCAATGACAGGGGCGGAAAGACGGGCCCCTCATCCGCCCCCAATTCAAGCTGCGGTTCACGTTCCGCCGCCGCCCGCTTGCCCAGGCGTGGTGCTGCCGCCCGTTTGCCGACGCGGGGTCTGGCGGATGAGGGCCGCGCCGGTTTCTCCTTTTCCGTTCTGCGGCGGGAACGGCGGCGGCGCGGCGGCGCCTGCGCCGGTTCAGCGGTTCCGGCCGCCTCCCCGCCCCGGCGCGGATAGGGGATGCGGGCCAGACCCGAACGGATCAGCACCGCAAGGGCGATCAGCCGCCGCCCTGCGCTCATCCAGTTCCGCAGACTGATGCCCAGAGTGAACAACAGGGAAACCAGCGCCGGAATCCCGAAGGCAAGGCGCAGGGTCAGATCGAAACCCAGAGCGGACAGATTCAAAGGCCGCAGCATCTCCGCGCCCGAGGACAGCAGCACATGACCCATCACCCCGCCCATGCCGGCATGAACCGGCCAGCCTTCGGGCACCGGCCAGGCGGCAAGAAACGCCGCTGTCAGGGCGACCGACGGCGGCAGCAGGGCCAGATGCAGCAATGGCCATGGCAGGCCCTGATGGGTGGCGATACGCCAGCCCCAGGCCAGAAAGCAAAGCACGAAAACACCCCCGGCAAGCCCGGTCGTCTGCAGGATGATATCGGCCATATAGGCCCCGGGCAGCCCCAGCATGTTGCGCGGGGCCGCCGCGGTCGCATTGTTCAGGGTCGGATCCTGCGGCGCATAGCTCAGCAACGCCACCGCCAGCAGCAGGCCGGCACTCACCAGGGCCAGCCCGCCTGCCTCGACCAGACGCTTGCGCAGGAACAGCCGCAGGGTCCGCGGCAGAAAATCGCCGCCGCGCGGCGGCATTTCCGCGACAACCTTGCTCATTGCATCCTCTCCATCCTCACCTCCGCGGAAACACTGCCGAGCACGGTGGCCAGGCGTTCCAGCCCGCGGCGCGTCGTCTCCCCGTCATGAACCAGGGCGACACGCAGATAAGCGGCGGCGGCATTGCCGCCATTCTCATCATCCATGCTCAGATAGCGTCCGGGCAGGGTTTTCACCCCGGCTTCGGCCCAGAGACGACGGCAGGCCGCCTCGCCGTCACCGACATCGAGCCACAGAAAGAACCCTCCGGACGGGCGGAAAAAGCCGAAGCGGCCGCCAAGGCATGCCTCCGCGATATCGATGTTGCGGCGGTAGCGTTCACGATTGGCGCGTACATGATCCTCATCGGCCCAGATCCGGGCAGAAGCGGCATCCAGCGGTCCCGGCAGCGGTGCGCCGCCATAGGAACGCAGGCGGATCATCCGGGTGATCACCCGCTCATCCCCGGCGATGAACCCCGAACGCAGCCCCGGCGCGCTGGAGCGCTTGGACAGGGAATGAAAGGCCACGACATTATCGAAGCTGCCGGTTTCAGCCGCCACTTCGAGCACCCCCGGCGGCGGATCGCGGTCATAGATTTCGGCATAGCATTCATCCGCGGCCAGCAGGAAATCATGCCGGCGGGCCAGTGCGATGAGACGGGCGAGATAATCGCGCCCGGCCACGGCACCCTGCGGATTGGAGGGAGAACACAGATAAAACAGATCGCAGTTGCGCAGTAGATCGCTGCCGATGGCATCAAGATCGGGCAGAAAGCCGTTTTCCGCCCCCGCCTCCAGAACGACGGGACGGCAGCCGTTCATCACCGCCGCCGCCAGATAACACTGATAGAAGGGGTTGGGCATCAGCATGATGGCGCCGCTTTCGCGCGCATTCGCCCGGTGCACCACCTGCCCCAGCATGTACAGCCCCTCACGGGTCCCGTTCAGGGCGCAGACATGACGGTCGGCATCGATCTTCCCGGCAAGGGCATAGCGCCCCTCCAGCCAGCCGGCAATCGCCTCGCGCAGCATGGCGGAACCCGCCGCCGGCGGATACTTGGCGAAAAGAGAGGCCGTAGCTGCAATCTCCCCGGCAATGAAATCGGGCAATCCGTGCTTCGGCTCCCCGATCGACAAATCGATGACCTCCGCCCCCGGCGGGGTATCTCCCAGCAGGTTGCGCAGGCGCTGAAACGGGTAATGGCGCAGTTGATCGAGATCCGGATTGAACATCGTTATTGCCGAAACACACGGGAATTGATTTTGAAACTAACGGCTTATTGGCATTTGCGCAACCTCGGCTTTAAGTATGCCTATCCGCTGAACCATCCCGGACATCCTCATGCCATTGACAAAAAGGGCCCGCGGGATCTCTCCCGCGGGCCTCGATGGCGGATCGCCCTCCCTGTTTTTAAGTGATTTGCGATCCGCGACCGAATTCGGGATAGGCCTCCATGCCCAATTCCGCCTGATCGGCACCGGCCATTTCGTCTTCCTCGCTCATGCGGATGCCGATGGTGTATTTCAGCGCCAGCCAGACGATGGCGCTGGTGATCACAACGAAAATGCCGACCGAAACCACACCGATAAGCTGGGACGTGAAGCTGGCATCGGCATTGGTCGCCGGCACGATCAGCGTACCCCAGATCCCGGCACCAAGATGCACGGAGATGGCGCCGACCACATCGTCGATCTTCAGCTTGTCCAGTACGGGCACCAGAACCACGGCGATGATGCCGCCGACCGCACCGATCAGGATTGCCGCTCCCAGCGACGGTGTCGCGGGCCCGGCCGTAATCGCCACCAGGCCGGCGATGGCGCCGTTCAGGGACATCGACAGATCGACCTTCTTGTACATGATCTGGGTCAGGATCATGGCGCCGACCACACCACCTGCCGCCGCCACATTGGTATTGGCGAAAACATTGGCCATTTCGATGGCGCTGGCCGCCGTACCCAGGGAAAGGACCGAACCGCCGTTGAAGCCGAACCAGCCAAGCCACAGAATGAAAGTGCCCAGTGTCGCCAGCGGCAGGTTGGAGCCGGGCATCGGCATCACCTGGCCCTTGCTGTTGTACTTGCCCTTGCGCGCGCCGAGGATGATGGCCCCTGTCAGCGCCGCCCAGCCGCCGGCCGAATGCACGATGGTCGAGCCGGCATAATCAGTGAAACCGATGCCGTCCAGCCAGCCGCCGCCCCAGCTCCAGGACCCCTGGATCGGGTAGATGATCGCCGTGAGAACGACGACGAAAATCATGAACGGCCACAACTTGATGCGTTCGGCCACCGTACCGGAAACGATCGAGGCCGCCGTCGCGACAAAGACCATCTGGAAGAACCAGTCGGAAGAGGCGCTGTAACCGCCCTCCTCGAACTTGCCGGCCAGAGCCGCCGCATCATCAGGGGCCCAGAACAGATCGAAGGAACCGATAAAGCCACTGACATCCGTATACATCAGGTTATAGCCGATGACGTAGTACATGATGCCGGCAAAGGCATAAATGGCGATGTTCTTCAGGCAGATGGTGGCCGTATTCTTCGTGCGCACCAGGCCGGATTCGAGCATGGCGAAACCTGCCGCCATCCACATCACCAAAGCGCCGTTCAGCAGAAAGGAAAACGTGTTGAACACATATTGGGTTTCAAGCTCCACAGCCGCATGAGCGGGCCGGGTCACCAGCGCGCCCAGCGCCACGGCTGCCACGGCGCCAAGGCCGAAGCCAAGCGGTTTCCTGCGCATATCCATCTCCTTACAACGCCTCTTTGTCGGTTTCGCCGGTACGGATACGCACCGCCTGTTCGAGGTCGAGAACAAATACCTTGCCATCGCCGATCTGCCCCGTCCGCGCCGTGCTGGTGATGGTTTCCATCACCTTTTCAGCCAGATCGGAAGCCACCGCGATCTCGATCTTCAGCTTCGGCAGGAAGCTGACGGCATATTCCGCCCCGCGATAAATTTCCGTATGTCCCTTTTGCCGCCCGAAGCCCTTGACTTCAGTAACGGTCAGCCCGTCAACGCCGATTGAGGTCAGCGCATCGCGCACCTCATCCAGTTTGAAGGGCTTGATGACAGCCATGATGAGTTTCATTTCCGCTCCATTAGGATTCCGCGTTTCCAGGCGATGACCGGGACCCGGCTTCCGAAGAAGCTATCGATCGGGAACCAATGATCCGGCCCCGGCCACCGCCTTATCCTTGATCAAGAAGCGTGCCAGAATCATAACCAATTGAAATAAAAAATATTTTTATCAAACCCTCTTTCTGGTTCCGCTTCGGGAAAGATAAAAGTTGCATATTTTTTAATCATTATTGGATTATTGATTATATTTTGTGCATTTCCGGAAGGTGAATTTGATTTTTGCGCTTTGCAATGGTCCGGGGAAACGCCTAAGATCGCGCCGACTGCCCTGATATTGATCAAGGAATGCACATATCGTGGCCCGCAACAGCACGCTTCCCGATACGGATAATATCGATACCGATCTGCTCATTTCGGGCGGAGGCCTTGCCGGCATGACCATGGCCATCGCCGCCGCCGGCGCCGGGCTTCGCAGTGTCGTTGTCGAACGCATGGATCCGGCAGCGCTGACGGATACCGCTTTCGACGGGCGCTGCTCGGCCATTGCCTATGCAAGCTGGCGCCTGTTCGAAGCCACGGGCATCGCCCCGCTGATAGAGGAACATCAGCCGATTCTCGACATCCGGGTCACTGACGGCGATTCGCCGCTGTTTCTGCATTATGACCACCGGGAACTCGGTGAGGGACCTTTCGGCCAGATGGTGGAAAACCGCGCCATACGCAAGGCATTGTTCGCCCGCGCGGCGGAAATGGATGAAATCACCCTGCTGGCTCCCGACGGGCTGATCGATACCCGCTTCTCCGCCACCGGCGTTCAGGCGCGCACATCGGGCGGGCGGAACATCCGTGCCCGGCTGTGCATCGCCGCCGAGGGACGACGCTCCCCCCTGCGTGAACAGGCGGGCATCAGCACCTTCGGCTGGTCATACGGGCAGACCGGGATTGTCTGCACCGTTGCCCATGAATATCCCCATCACGGCGTTGCCATAGAGCGCTTTCTGCCCGCCGGTCCTTTTGCCATCCTGCCGCTGACCGGGCGGCGCTGCTCGCTGGTCTGGACGGAACGCAACGATTTCGCCGCCCATATCATGGGTCTCGATAACGCCACCTTCACCCTGGAGATGCAGCGCCGTTTCGGTGATTTTCTCGGCAGGACCGAGGTCATTGGTCCGCGCTGGTCCTATCCGCTGACCCTGCAACTGGCCGAACGGCTCTGTGCCGAACGGCTGGTGCTGATCGCCGATGCTGCCCATGGCATCCACCCGATTGCCGGACAGGGGCTTAATCTCGGCCTGCGCGATATCGCCGCCCTGGCCGAAGTCCTGACCGACGCCGCGCGGCTGGGGCTCGATATCGGCAGTGCCGATACCCTGGCCCGTTATGAGCGCTGGCGGCGTTTCGACACCCTGTCCATGGTGGCGGTGACAGACGGGCTGACGCGGCTGTTCTCCAACGACATTGCCCCGCTCCGCCTGGGGCGCGATCTGGGGCTGGCCGCCGTCAACCGCATGGCTGAACTGAAAAAGCTGTTCATGCGCCATGCCCGCGGCACGGTCGGCGAATTGCCGAAGCTTCTGGCCGGTCAGCCCCTGTAGACCCGACCCCCGCCCCTGAAGGCGCCGCTCGCCGCCCCGCGCCCTTGTTCAGCGCGACAGGCCGCGCGCGGCCAGCGCATCGAGATAATCCTGCCAGATCCTCTCACGGTCGCTGCCGAGATTGTAAAGATACTCCCAGGAAAACAGGCCGGAATCATGGCCGTCATCGAAACGCAGGCGCACGGCATAATGACCGACCGGCTCCACCCCGATGATTGCGACATGGCGCTTGCCCGGCACCAGCACCTTGGTATCGGGGCCATGGCCCTGAACCTCGGCCGAGGGGCTCTCGACCCGCAGAAGTTCGGCGCTCAGACGGAAATCCCTGCCATCGGCAAAGGATATGCAACGCATCCTTTCCTCACTCAGCAGACGGATTTCGACCGGCCCGGGCCGTCCCGCATCGTCATAGGCACTCATGGATTGCGCCCCTCACCCTCTTCCAGAGGGCGGGCCTCATCCACCAGCATGATCGGAATACCATCGCGGATGGGAAAGGCCAGACGGGCCTTTTCGCTGATCAGTTCCTGGCGCTCACGGTCATAGATCAGTGGCCCCTTGGTCAGGGGACAGACCAGAATTTCCAGCAGGCGCGGATCCAGACCCGGTGTTTGTTCAGTACTCATATCCTCAATTCCTGTTATCGGCGCGGCGGCATTCTCTCGGCTGTTCCGTCGGCAATGCGGAATGCTCTCATTGCAGTGAGGTGTCGAAATCCGGTGGCGCGGCGATGCGCATCTGCATCAGCCGTAGCAGGATCTGATAGCGCTGCCTGCCGTCGGCCGCCTCCAGCAAGGCCTGTTTCTCTGCCGGTTCAAACGGGCAGATCATGGCAACGGCATCGATCATATAGGGCAGGGAGGCTTTTCTCACTTCCTCCCAATCCAGCGGAATGCCCAGAACCCGGGCGAAACGGTCCAGCATGTCATAGAACGCACCCGCCTCCGCCTCACCATAATTGTCTGCCAGATCCTCCTCTGCCTCGGCCAGGGAAAGATCCCCGGCGAAAGCGGAGAAATCGGCCCTTACTTCCCGGTAAGGCGAATCGACGGGCACCTCATAATCCACCCGGAAACGGCATTGCCCCTCCAGCGTGATCAGTAACCGCCCGTCAGCGGTTTCGCGCAGCTGGTCGATACGCCCCACGCAGCCCACCGAATACAGCGGCGGTGGTGTGGCGCCGGTTTCGGGCACCATTGGCTGAATCATGCCGATCAGCCGGTTCCCGGTCCAGGCATCGCGCACCATCGCCAGATATCGGGGTTCGAAAATGTTGAGCGGCAGATAACGCGTGGGCAGCAGCAGAACCCCCGGCAGGGGAAATACCGGAATGATCGGGGGCAACCCCCCGACCTCCGGCTGGTGTGGCCCTTTCCGCCTCATGATGCCTCAGGCGAAGAGAACGGTGGAGAGGCGACGACGCATCTTCATCGTCAGCGGATCGGCCGCGCCCCAGGCATCGAACAATTCGAGCAGCTTGTTGCGCGCCGCCTGTTCCGACCAGTCGCGATCACGGCGAATGATTTCCAGCAATGCTTCCGCCGCCTCCTCACGGCGTCCGGCCGCCACCAGGGCCAGGGCCAGATCATAGCGCGCCTGCAAATCCTCCGGATCGGCTTCGACCCTTGCTTCCAGCGCCGATATTTCCGATGAATCCGGCGCCTCACCCGCCGATTCGGCCAGATTGAGCGCCGCACGCGCGCCGGAGACCGCCGGGTGATCGGCCAGATCCTCCGTCAGCCCGTCGAGAAGTTCACGCGCCGCCTCAAGCTCTCCCTCATCGACCAGCAGCCGCGCGATGCCGCCCAGAGCGTCCGGGTTGGCCGAATCGGCCTCAAGAACCTGCTGATAGGCGGCCATTGCCCCATCCGTATCCCCGGCATCGAGCGCCGCTGCCGCGGCCTTAAGCGCCTGATCCACCGGGCTGGCATCGCCGACAAGCTTATCGATAAAGGCGCGCAGCTGGCTTTCAGGCAGCGCCCCCATGAATCCATCGACCGGCTGGCCGTTCCTGAAGGCATAAACAGCCGGGATCGACTGGATGCGCATCTGCTGGGCCAGGGCCTGGTTTTCATCGACATTGATCTTGACCATGCGCACGGCGCCACCGGCGGCATTGACCAGCTTTTCCAGCACCGGCCCCAACTGTTTGCACGGGCCGCACCACGGTGCCCAGAAATCGACAATGACAGGCACCTCCATGGATGCCTTCAGCACATCCTCCGCAAAACCGGCCGTATCGCCATCCTTGACCCAGTCGCCGCCGGATGTACCCGCTGCCTGCCCAATTATCTGTTCCATTCTTCCGCTGTTTCCCTTTGTCTTTGCAATCACCGCACGGCCATGCCGCCGGTTCCGGTGCCATGTCCCCGATCCGGCCATGGCCGGATCACGGGGCCTGCCATGGATATAACATGAACACAGCCTATCATATCCATATTCTAGATGGTTGCCGTAACCCCGCCGGACAATGGGAGGACAGGGAAATCATTGTCCGTTCCCACGGTCGGGGAAAAAATTTTTGCAAAATGGCCGCAACCCGCTTGCATTTGCCCTTTCATTGCGTATTATCCGCCCCGCAACCGCGTTGCGCCGCTGGTAGCATCGGCGTTGTAGGAATGCGGCAGGTGCGGTTGCAGGCCTTTTTTCAGGCCATACGCGGTGTTTCCGGCCGCAGCAGGTTTCTGGATTACGCGGGCGTAGCTCAGGGGTAGAGCACAACCTTGCCAAGGTTGGGGTCGTGAGTTCGAATCTCATCGCCCGCTCCAGAATCTGCCTTTGTTCCCTTATTTATCCCCCGCCCTTTTGTCCTACGCCCTCCCTTCTTCAGGCTTTCCGGCCTTATCAGTATTCTTTGTCCGGCCGAAGGCGGTACTCATGTACAGCCGGGCCCGAAAAGGATGACATGGCGAAAGGACCGGGTTGTGGTTTCAGCCACCGGCCCTTCGTATCAGCCACCCGTCCATTCATAAATTTCGGCAATCCGCGAATCGCACCGGGTGCAGCCCCCACAGGCCCCTTCCTCCAGTTTCCTGCGGACCAGCCCTTTGGCCTCAAGCCGCGCCAGCATGCCGCGCAATGCCTCCGCGGGAACCGCGAAGGCCAGGGACAGTTCCATGAGGCTGGCCCGGCGGCGGCGACGCAGCTGATTGCGCAGCTCGGTCAGTATCATGGGGCGTTCTCCGTCACCGGCGGCAAATGCAGCAGCTGCCGCCCCCAAATGCGCAACCCACCGGCAATGCCAAGGAAAACAAGCGCCAGAAGCAGCAGCCAGACGGCGGAAAACACCGGATGGCGGGCAAAGCTCGCTGCCTGATAGAAACCGCTGGATGCCGCATAGGCAAGAATGGTTGTCCAGCCGACAACGAATAACGCCCAGCGCCTTCCGGCCTCGCGGTATATTGCCGCCACGGCGGAAATGCAGGGCATGTAAAGCAGAATGAACAGCAGATAGGCGAAAGCACCGACCTTCCCGTCGAAACGCGCCTGCATGCTGCCGAAGGTGCCGGCGGCGGTGGCCGACGCCGTCGCGCCGGCCGAATTCAGATTGAAGGGATCGCTCCAGCCATCGGCGACCGCCGCCAGATTGGCCGGAACGGTTGCAAGGGCGCGCATCAGCGCATCGGACAGATCAAAGCTGTACTGCAGGGGCGCGGATGAGTCCTGCCCGCCCCTCGCCAGACCGGAATAGAGCGTATCGAGCGTACCGACCACGGCTTCCTTGGCCATGATTCCGGAAAATATCCCGACTGTTGCCGGCCAGTTGTCCTCTTTTATGCCGATGGGGGCAAAGACCGGCGTCACCGCCCGCCCCGCATCGGCAAGGAGGGAGTGGCCGCTTTCCGCCCCGGCAAGGCGCCCCTCGATCGTTACGGCATTGAGAACATTCAGCAACAGGACCATTGGAACAATCACGCGACCGGCCTTGCTCAGAAAGGCTTTCAGGCGGTCCCAACTGCGCAGCAGCACGCTTGCAGGGGCAGGAATCTGATAGGCAGGCAGTTCCATGATGAATGGCGACACCTGGCCGCCAAACAGGGTTTTCTTCATCAAGAGCCCGGTCAGAACCGCCGCACCGATACCAATCATATACAGGGCGAAAACCAGATTCTGCCCGCTGTGCGGAAAAAACGCGGCAGCAAAGAGAGCATAGACCGGAAGCCGCGCCCCGCAGGAAATGAACGGATTCATCATGATGGAAAGCAGGCGGTCGCGCTCGAACTCCATCGTGCGCGTTGCCATGATGGCGGGCACATTGCAGCCGAAGCCGATCAGCATCGGCACAAAGGCCTTTCCCGGCAGACCAATGGCGCGCATCAGGCGATCCATGACGAAGGCGGCACGGGCCATGTAACCCGAATCCTCGATCACGGAGAGACAAAGAAAAAGAAACCCGATCACGGGAATGAATGTCGCCACCACCTGCAACCCGCCACCCAGACCATTGGCAAAGATGACGGTCAGCCACGCCGGGACCCCCAGATGCGACAGCAGCGCCCCGGTTCCGTCGACAAACAATGCCGCACCAAGAATGTCGAAGAAATCGATGAAGGCACCGCCCAGATTGATCGACAGCATGAACATCAGATACATGACGAGGAAAAAGACCGGCAGGCCGAGAAACCGGTTCAGAACGAAGCGATCGATGCGTTCACTCAGTTGCCGGGGCACCTCGCCACGGTGATGCAGTACCGCGGCGGCCACGTCATGGGCAAAACCATAGCGGGCATCGGCAAGGATGATATCCATATCCTCACCCGTTACCCGTTCCACCTGCCGCGCCAGGTCTTCCGCCCGGCCGGCCGCCTCCGCCCCCGCGATGCGCCGGGCCAGCCCGTCCCCGTCCAGCAGGCGCAGCGCCAGCCAGCGCCAGTCGGGGCCATGCGCGGCGACGGCCCTTTCGGCATCATGGCGCAGGGCCCTCACCGCCTCCTCGACCTCCGGCGCATGATGAAGCACGGCCCGCGGACGGGCCTGCGTGCGGACAGCCTCACACAGGGTATCCTTCAGTGCCCCGATCCCCTGGCCATCAGTGGATGAGACGGCAATAACGGGACAGCCGAAAAAACGCTGCAATGCGCCGGTATCAACCTCAATGCCTCTCGACCGGGCGGCATCCATCTTATTGAGCACCAGCAACATTGGTCTGCCGAGTTCCAGAAGCTGCGCGCTCAGATAAAGGCTGCGTTCCAGAT
>CAYXDL010000021.1:5518-12870 GCA_964463775.1 uncultured Hyphomicrobiales bacterium | reverse complement strand
CCCGCCCCCGGGTTCAGACGCAGAAGCCGCATGGCATAAAGCAGGCGGCGGTGCACCGGTTTCAGCCCGTCGCGCACATCGGGCAGGGAACGGGACATGATGGTCGACAGGGCATAAGCCAGATAGCGTTCGCCAAGCGCCTGGCTCAGCGGTACGGGCCGGATATCCTCCTGGCCGGATGAGGGTGTCTGATCGCTCATGATTTTTATATATCAGCAGTTTTGCCGCTCGCGGCAAAAAACCTTTCCTCCAACAGAATTCTCGCCTGTGGCAGCCTGCGGCCGCGATCGGCGAACAGTCTTTTTTCCAGAAAATGCCGGCCCAGGGCAAGCCCGTCCGCCAATTGATCGCGAATCGGATAGTCCCGCGCCCCGCCCAGATAGGAGGGCAGGCGCAGAAGACGCGGCGCATAGGCGCCGGCGGCAGCGGCCGTCACCGCATGGCCGGTTTTCGGGGATATGTATTCCAGCCCGTTCTCAGCCCCCGAAACGGCGCAGCGGGACAAATCCAGCCCGAAACCCAGCGCGGACAGCAACCCCAGTTCCCAGCGCGTATACAGAGCCAGCCATTCCTCCCATGGTGAGGCACATAGCGATGCCAGCAATACGCCGGTGGCATCGAAGATGTCGGCATGGGCCTCCCGCTCGGCCATGGTGGAATCGAGAATGGCGCAGACAGCATTCAGTGCCGCCAGTGCCAGCGCATCCTCCAGCAGCAATGCACTGATCGGCTCGGCGAGCTCAACACCGAAATGCCCCAGGGTTTCGAGGCCCCGCCCGCTCCATGCCGCCGTGACCCGGTTTCCCGGCTGCAGCACCCCGCGCAGACGCCGTGAAGCCGCACCGTGCACGAAACCGGCGGCACGGCCATGATCGCGGGTAAACAGCGAGAGGATGGCCCCGCTTTCCCCATGGCGGCGGACGGACAGAACAAAACCCGTATCCTGCCAGTGCATGCGTCAGCCGCGCGGGAAATCGAGGCCCATTTCCCGGTAGCGTTCGGGATCATCCTCCCAGCGCTCGCGTACCTTGACGAACAGGAACAAATGCACGCGACGGCCGAGAATTTCCTCCAACTCCTGGCGGGCGGCAGCGCCCAGCGCCTTGATCGTCCGCCCGCCCTTGCCCAGAACGATGGCCTTCTGGCTGGGCCGCTCCACATAAATCACCTGGGATATCTTGACGCTGCCATCCTCGCGTTCCTCCCAGCTTTCCGTTTCCACCGTCGTCGCATAGGGCAGTTCCTGATGCAGGCGAAGATAGATTTTCTCCCGCGTGATCTCGGCTGCCAGAAGACGCTGCGGAACCAGGGCAAGCTGATCTTCCGGATACAGCCACGGCCCTTCAGGCAGGTGACGGGCCAGATACTCCTTCAGATCGAGGATGCCATCACCTTTCAGGGCGGAGATCATGAAGGTTTCATCGAAAGGAAACATCCCGTTCAGCCGCGCCGACAGTTCCAGCAGGCTGTCGCGGCGCACCGTATCGATCTTGTTAATTGCCAGCAGCGCCTTGCGGTTATGGGCCTTCAGCCCTTCGATAATCCGTTCATCATCAGCACCGATGCCGCGTTCGGCATCGATCAGCAGCACCACCTTGTCGGCATCACCCGCCCCGCCCCAGGCGGCTTCGACCATGGCCTTGTCCAGACGCCGGCGCGGGCGGAAGATGCCCGGCGTATCGACGAAGATGATCTGCGCATTTTCCCAGATGGCGATGGCGGTGATGCGCGCGCGCGTCGTCTGCACCTTGGGCGAGACGATGGAGACCTTTTCACCCACCATCTGATTGAGCAGGGTGGATTTCCCCGCATTCGGCGCGCCGATGATGGCGACAAAGCCGCAACGGGTTTCCCTGTCAGTCTGTTTCATCCTTGCGATATTCCCTCAATAGGCGGGAGGCGGCATTCTGCTCCCCCGCCCGTTTCGATTTTCCGCTGGCCCGGGCTGAACCGAGGCCCGGAACCGTCACCTCGATCGTGAAGACGGGCTGATGCGGCGGCCCCTCCTGAGCGATCACCGCATAGACCGGTGCATCATGCCCCTGGCGGTGGGCCCATTCCTGCAGGGTCGATTTCGCATCCTTCGGCGCCGAAACCATGCCGACCAGCATCTCCCGCCAGTAGCGGATGATAAAGGCGCGCGCGGCCTCCAGCCCGCCATCCAGATAGATGGCGCCGATGAGCGCTTCGCAGGCATTGGCCAGGATTGCCTTGTTCATCGGCCCGTCACGTTCACTCGCGGCCACTTCTATATAGTGATCCAGTTGCAGCTTTTCAGCCACCAGCGTCAGAGTTTCACGGCGCACCAGCGCGCTGAGACGCCGCGCCATGTCCCCTTCCCGGGCCCGGGGATAGCGGTGATACAACTCATCGGCGATCACCAGTCCCAGCACCCGGTCGCCGAGAAATTCGAGCCGTTCGTAATGACGCTCGGCAGAGGAAACGGAGGGATGCGTCAAAGCCTCCGCCAACAGCGCCGGATCGGCGAATTCATAGTCTATCCTGGCACACAGGGCCTGCTGACGCTTCTTCATCACGGATTCCGGCGGTTACTGAATCGTGGTGAACAGGCGCGAATAACGGATGTTGAACGGCAGTTTCCAGATCTGCCATATGCTGGTGCCCTTTTTCAGCGACATGAACAGCACCCGCGCCGGGCCGACCAGATTTTCCTCGGGGATGAAACCGACATCGAAGCGGCTGTCGAGGGAATTGTCCCGATTGTCCCCCATGCCGAAATAATGCCCCGGCGGAACGGTGAACACCTGGGTGTTGTCCCCGGCACTGCCGCGGATGGCATCGAGTGTCAGATAGGAACGTCCGTTGGGCAGGGTTTCCCGATATTGCGGTATCCGCGCCACCCGGCCATTGCCCAGGGGATAGAGAAAATCATCAACCCGCTCGCGCCTGACGGCGACATCATTGATGTACAGTACCCCCTTGCGCACCTGGATACGGTCGCCCGGCAGGCCAATGATGCGCTTGATATAATCCTGGCTGGGATCGGAGGGCAGTTTGAACACGGCCACATCGCCACGCACCGGCGGGCTGGCCCAGATGCGCCCCTCGAACAGCGGCAGGCTCCACGGCAGGGAGTAATGGCTGTAGCCATAGCTGTATTTGGAGACAAACAGATAATCCCCGACCATCAGCGTCGGCAACATCGATTCAGAGGGAATATTGAACGGCTCGAAAGCGAAGCTTCGCACGCCGACAGCGATCAGAACCGCGACAACCAGGGTTCTGACCAGTTCGCCGAAACTTTCCTTTTTCTTCTGCCGGGTATGGCTTTTTCCTAATGCCGACACGATTTTCTCCGTTAACACAGACCGCCGGTAACACAGACCGCCGGTAACACAGGCCGCCGGGCGGCTGATTCATGGCCGCGGCACGGCCGATATGACGACGAAGGCCAGAGCCATCGGCGGTTCATCACTCAGGGACAGATCGATCCGCCCCGCGTAACCGGCAGGCAACAGCGCTTCCACGCATTCCCTGGCACCACCGGACAGGCAGAAGCCGGGGCGGCCCGATTCATCCCTGACCACCGCGATATCGCGCCAGGCAACGCCCTTGTCTATACCGGTCCCGAGCGCTTTGGCAAAGGCTTCTTTCGCCGCGAAGCGCTTGGCCAGATAGGCGGCCCGGTTCCCGGCACCGGCAGCTCCCGCGCGCTCCTCGGCAGCGAACAGGCGATTGAGAAAACGCTCGCCGAAGCGCTCCAGCCCCGCTTCGATGCGCCGGATATCGACGATATCGGTGCCGATACCGATGATCATGGCCCTTCACCCTTCATGGCCGCATCCCTCAGGCATCCAGCAGGGTCTGCGCACCAGCGCGGGCCTCATCCATAAGGGCGCGCATGCGGCGGATCGCGGCTTCAAGACCGGTGAAAATCGCCTCGCCGATGAGGAAATGGCCAATATTCAGTTCAACGATTTCCCCGATTGCCGCCACCGGCTGCACGGTATCGTAATCCAGCCCGTGCCCGGCATGACATTCAAGGCCCAGCTCATGGGCGAATGAGGCCGCTTCCTTAAGGCGCTGCAACTCCGCCTGCCGTGCTGAACCGGTGGCATGGCAGAACTGCCCCGTATGCAGCTCCACCACCGCCGCACCGAGGGCCTTGGCGACGTGCAGCTGCACCTTTTCCGGATCGATGAACAGGGACACCCGGCAACCGGCATCGGAAAGCTTTTGCACATAAGGGGCGAGATGACGATGCTGGGCCGCCACATCCAGCCCGCCCTCGGTTGTCAGTTCCTCGCGCTTCTCAGGCACGATGCAGCAGGCATGGGGACGATGGCGCAGGGCGATTGACAGCATTTCCTCCGTCGCCGCCATCTCAAGGTTCAGCGGCAGATCGATTTCCGTTGCCAGACGATCAATATCGGCATCGGAAATATGGCGCCGGTCCTCGCGCAGATGGGCGGTGATGCCGTCAACCCCGGCCGCAGCGGCCATTTTTGCCGCGCGCACCGGATCGGGATGAATGCCGCCACGGGCATTGCGGATGGTCGCCACATGATCGATATTCAGCCCCAAACGCAGATAGGCACTCATCGTCGTCTCCTTCAGGCGGATTTGCCGAGATCGCGGCTGCCCGGCTTGACAGCGGGCAGGGCCGCCAACTCCGGCGGCAATGATGCCGGGTCATAGGCGGGCACGTCAAACTCTATCAGCGATATCAGAGGCACGCCGATATCGGCCTTGCCGCAACTGCGGTCAACCAGACAACTGCCGGCCACCACCCTTCCCCCCTGATCTTCGATGCAGGCGATGCATTCGCGGCTGGATTTGCCCGTGGTCACCACATCCTCGGCCATCAGGATCCGCTGGCCGGGTGAAATCTCAAAGCCGCGGCGCAGGGTGAAGTGACCATCCACCCGTTCGGTGAAGATCGCGGGAACGCCAAGCTGACGCCCCATTTCATAACCGACGACAACCCCTCCCATGGCCGGGGAAACGACCAGATCGATCGCCTCCTTCCCCAGCGATGCCGTGATCTTCGCCGCCAGCGCCGCGCACAGCCGTGCCGCCCGGCGCGCATCCATCAATACCCGGGCGCACTGGAAATAATACGGGCTGCGCAAACCCGAGGACAGGATGAAATGCCCTTCCAGCAGGGCCCCGGCCTCGCGGAATTCGTTCAGTACCTCTTCCCGGTTCATGGTTCGGACTCCTGGGATGAATGATTGCAGAATGAAGATCACAGGCCCCGCCCGGCAAGAGCAACGGGGTAATGATCCGGCCCCGTTATCCGCGCGCGCGCTCCACGGAGCATATGGCCTGATCCGCGCGCAGGGCGGCGACGATATTGGTCAGATGCTTCACGTCACGCACCTCCACGTCAATGATCATTTCGAAAAACTCGGCGCTTCTGTGAACAATACGCAGATTGCTGATATTGCCCATATTGCGGGCGATGATCGTGGTCAGCGATGACAGCGCCCCCGGTTCATTGGCAACGACGGTTTTCAGCCGGCCAATATGGTTGTTCTTTTCCTCCTCCCCCTGCCCCCAGGAGACATCAAGCCAGCGTTCGGGCGATTCGGCAAAATTGTCGAGCGTATCGCAGTCAATGGTGTGAATGGTCACTCCCTTGCCGGTGGTGACGATACCGACAATTCTGTCCCCCGGCAGGGGATGGCAGCATCCGGCCAGATGCACCGCCATACCCGGGATAAGTCCCCTGATGGCGATCGGCTCGTCCGCCGATGCGGATTTCCTGCGCCCCCCGGATTTTGCCACAGCCGTATCGCCGGTTGTGTTCTTCTGTTCGGGAAAAAGCTGTGCAACAAGCTGCCGCCCCGTCAGAACCCCTTCACCCAGGGCAACATACACATCCTCCGGGCTGTCATAGCCCAGACGGGCCAGCCCGCTTTGAATGGCCTTGTCGCTGAAGGCGATCCCGGCCTTGCGGAAAGCCCGCTCACCAATCTGGCGGCCCAGTTCCAGATACTGATCGCGTTTCTGCTGGCGGATGAAACGGCGGATGGCCGAACGCGCCTTTCCGGTTACGACAAAGCCTTCCCAGGACGGGGATGGCGTGCCGTTGCGCGAGCGCAGTATCTCCACCTGATCGCCATTGTTGAGAATGGTGCGCAGGGGCTGCACCCGGCCATTGATCTTGGCCGCAACGCAGGTATCGCCCACATCGGTATGCACCGCATAAGCGAAATCGACCGGTGTCGCCCCGCTGGGCAGGGCGACCAGATCGCCTTTCGGCGAAAAGCAGAACACCTGATCCTGGAACATGTTCAGCTTGGTATGTTCCAGAAATTCCTCCGGATCATCGGCGTTTTCGAGAATTTCGAGCAATTCCCGCAACCAGCGGTACTGACCGCCGTCATTGCCGCCGCCCTGCTTGTACTGCCAGTGGGCCGCCACACCCTTCTCGGCCACCTCATGCATTTCACGGGTGCGGATCTGTATCTCCACCCGACTGCGTTCCGGCCCGATGACCGTGGTATGCAGGGACTGGTAGTTATTGGCCTTCGGCGTCGAGATGTAATCCTTGAAACGCCCCGGCACCATGGAATAGGAGCCATGGATAATCCCGAGCGCCCGGTAGCAGTCCTCCACCGTATCGACGATGACGCGGAAAGCGATGATATCGGAAAGATGCTCGAAGCTGACGTTCTTGCGCTCCATCTTGCGCCAGATCGAATAAGGACGTTTCTCACGCCCCGATACTTCGGCCCGGACCCCTTCCCTTTCCAGGGTTTCGCGCAGTTCGCCGGAAATGCGCTCCATCAGATCGCCGCCTTCCTCACGCAGATATTCAAGACGGCTGATGATCGACTGACGGGCATCGGGGTTCAGTTCGACAAAGGCCAGATCCTCCAGCTCGTCCTTGATCTCCTGCATGCCGATGCGTTCGGCCAGCGGGGCGTAGATATCCATCGTCTCGCGGGCGATGCGCAGGCGCTTTTCCGGTTTGCTGATAAAATGCAGTGTACGCATGTTGTGCAGGCGGTCGGCCAGCTTGACCAGCAGAACACGGATGTCATCGGACATCGCCAGCAGCAGTTTGCGGAAATTCTCCGCCTGGCGGGCATGATCGGTCTTGAATTCGAGCTTGGACAGCTTGGTCACACCATCGACCAGCTTGGCCACCTCCGGGCCGAACTGTTCTTCGATATCCTCGAAGGTTGCGACCGTATCCTCGATCGTGTCATGCAGTAATGCCGTGGCGATCGTTGCCGCATCGAGCTTGTAGCGCGTCAGAATTCCGGCAACCTCCAGCGGATGCAGGAAATAGGGATCGCCCGATGCGCGGGTCTGCGAGCCATGCGCCTTCATCGAGAAGACATAAGCGCGGTTGAGCAGATCCTCATCCGCATCCGGAT
>CAYXDL010000021.1:4998-5508 GCA_964463775.1 uncultured Hyphomicrobiales bacterium | reverse complement strand
CCTCTTCCGCCTGGCCCGTCGCTACACCGGGGCCATGAGAAAAACCGCCCGGGATGACGGCCGTCCCCCCTATATGGGCACGGCGCAAAAAAGGGCGCGGCCGTCACGGCGCGCCCCCTGTATCTGCTGATCGGTTCCGCGCGGCATGCGCCCGCGCCCAACTGGACCATTTCGCGGCTTATTCCCCCTCCGCTTCGGGTTCCAGGCTTTCAAGGCTGGCCTCGCCGGAGGAATCGACGATATTGACCTCGCCCGCATCCGCCTGGCTTTCAGCATCGGCACCGGCCATGGCGCTCAATTCGCGCTGGATCATCTGGGCCAGTTCGTCCTCGCCCTCCGGCTCGTCCTGTTCGACGAAACCCTTCATCGAGGAAAGGATACTCTGGCGGATGGATTCCAGATCCACCGTTCCCTCGGCAATTTCACGCAGGGCGACAACGGGATCCTTGTCATTGTCGCGATCGACCGTGATCGGGGCACCGCCCGCAATCGCCCGTGCCCGCTGGGCTG
>CAYXDL010000021.1:0-4988 GCA_964463775.1 uncultured Hyphomicrobiales bacterium | reverse complement strand
CTGCCAGCAGCACCAGTTCGAAACGGTTGGGAACCTTGACAATGCAATCTTCAACGGTAACGCGCGCCATGCCTACCCCTTAAACCTTTGCCGCCGCCCGGCGGACGGCCGATATCAGTCATCCCCGACGGGGACCGTTCACTCTAATCCAATAGATAGGGCGAAACAAACGACAACGCAACCATCGCGGCGCATTCCCGCATGGAACCGCGCCGCGTTGCCGCCTGCCGGAAGCCGAATTTCATTCAAGCGGTTCGCACCGCCCCTCGCCCGCAGGGAGATGCCCGAGCAGCCCCCGAATGTCAACCCCCAATAGCGGATGAACCAGATCCGGCGCCAGTTCGGCCAGCGGCATCAGCACGAAATGGCGCCGATGCATGCGCGGATGTGGCAGAACCGGCCCGCCATCCTGCCCTTCAAGCACCAGATCGCCATACAGCAACAGATCCAGATCCAGCACCCGGGCCTCGTTGCGTTCATGGCGCACGCGCCCGAAAGCGGCTTCGATGGCGTGCAGGCGTTCCAGAAGTGCGGCCGGATCGAGGGCAGAGCGCACCCGGGCCACGGCATTGACATAATCAGGCTGATCCGAAGGCGGAACCGGGGCACTGCGATAAAAGCGGGAAACGGCATCGATGCCGATCCCCTCCCTTTCGAGCGCCGCAAGAGCATGGCGCAGGGTATCGGCGGCCGGGCCAAAACGCGGATGCGGCAGGTTCGCCCCAAGAGCAATATAAATCATCTGTTCTCTGTCTTTAGTATGGAGCGACAAGCTGCCCCTTGAAATCCCGTCTTTTATTGCACGATAATGCCGCTGAATTGCAATAGCATGCACTATGCAACATAAGTCATAGACAATTTATTTCGTGGCGTATTAAGAACGAAGGAGTATTTAAAATGAAATTTTACCCTGAAGAACGCATTGCCCTGTTCATCGATGGTTCCAACCTCTATGCCGCCGCCCGGGCGCTGGGCTTTGATATCGATTACCGCAAGCTTCTGGAACACTTCGCCTCCAAGGGCCGCCTGATCCGTGCCTTTTACTATACCGCCCTGCTGGACGATCAGGATTATTCGCCCATCCGCCCGCTGGTCGACTGGCTGGATTACAACGGCTACACCATGGTGACGAAGCCGACCAAGGAATTCACCGATGCCACCGGCCGGCGCAAGATCAAGGGCAACATGGATATCGAACTGGCCATCGACATGCTGGAGATGTCGGCCAGTCTCGATCACATCATCCTGTTTTCCGGCGATGGCGATTTCCGCCGCCTGGTCGAGGCCGTACAGCGGCGGGGCCTGCGCGTTAGCGTTGTCAGCACGGTCAAGTCCCAGCCGCCGATGGTGGCCGATGAACTGCGCCGGCAGGCCGACAATTTCATCGAACTGCAGTCTCTGGCGGAACACATCGCCCGCGAGGGTCATCACCATCATCATGCCGCCCGGCGCGATGGCTATGATGATGACGATGAGGATTACGAAGAAGACATCTGAGCGCCCACAGGCGCCTTCACTGCGGCCATGTCCCGAAAAATACGCTGCGCCCGTTGCCCGCGGCTGGTGGCCCTGCGCCGGCGGCTGAGGCGGCAATATCCCGATTATCACAACGCCCCGGTCACAGCGACGGGGCCGGAGGATGCCCGGCTGCTGATCGTCGGCCTGGCACCGGGACTGCACGGCGCCAACCGCAGCGGTCGCCCCTTCGAAGGTGATTCCTCAGGCGATCTTCTCTTCGCGGCCCTGCAAGCCGCCGCCGCACGACTGGCCGGCGACGGGTTGCAGCCACCGCCCTGGCGCATCACCAATGCGGTCAAATGCCTGCCGCCCGAAAACCGACCGCGGGCGGCGGAAATCGCCAATTGCCGTTCCTATCTTGTCCGGGAAATCGCCGCCCTGCCCACCCCCGGCGCTATTCTGACCCTGGGGCGGGTCGCGCATGAAGCCGTGCTCAGCACCATGAAGCTGAACAGAGGCGATCATCCCTTTGCCCATGGCGCCCATTATGATGCGGCCCCCGGAACGGGGCTGTTCGCCAGCTATCATTGCTCCCGCTACAATCAGAATACCGGGCGGATAGACAGGGAAAGACTCACTGCCGTCATCGAGGCGGCAATGCGCTACCAGCTATAGCGTTCCTCTTCCCAGGGATCGCCTTCATTGTGATAACCGCGCTCTTCCCAGAAACCGGGGCGGTCATGGCTGAGCAGTTCGATCCGCCTCACCCATTTGGCGCTTTTCCAGAAATAACGCTTCGGCACCACCAGACGCACCGGCGCGCCGTGTTCGCGCTCCAGCGGCGCGCCGTCCCAACTATGGGCCAGCAGCACATCATCGTCGAGCAAAGCGGCCAGAGGCAGGTTGGTGGTATAGCCATCCTCCGAATGCAGAACGGCGAAGCGGGCCTCGGGCAGCGGTCCGGCCCGTTCGATAACGGTTTTCGCCGCCACACCGCTCCAGCGGTTGTCATAACGTGACCAGCTGGTGACGCAATGGATATCGCTGATCCGCTCGATCTGCGGCAGCTTTCTGAAAGCCTGCCAATCCAGCACCTGCGGCGCACGCACCAGCCCGTCAATGCGCAGCCGCCATTGTTCCAGAGGGATTTCCGGCTGGATGCCGAGATCCAGCACCGGCCGTCCCTCGACCAGACGCTGACCCGGCGGCAAGCGGTCCCGGCCCGCCTTTCCCGTCAGCAGCCGCCCCTCCCGTGCCCAGCGTTGCTTGGCACCGATCAGCTTGTCGCGAAGGCCCCGGGCGGGGCTCTTTTCATCCCGGCTCATCTTCTCCGCACCTCGCATCCCGGCCTTTTATTTCTTTCATGCCGGGGCCGGAAACCGGCCGCGCCTCAGCGATGATGCTGCTTCATCAGGCGCGCCTTCTCGCGCTTCCAGTCGCGTTCCTTGATCGTCTGGCGCTTGTCATGCTGCTTCTTGCCGACCGCGATCCCGACCAGCAGCTTGGCATAGCCGCGCTCGTTGAAATACAGTTTCAGCGGCACCAAGGTTACACCCGCCCGCTGCACACTGCCAAGCAGCTTGTTGATCTCGCGGCGCTTCAGCAGCAGCTTGCGCGGGCGCCGCGGATCATGGTTGAAACGGTTTCCCTGCTTGTATTCGGCGAAATGGGCATTGACCAGTTCCAGTTCGCCGTTATTGGGCGCGACATAGGCCTCGGATATGTTGGCCCGCCCGGCACGAAGGGATTTCACCTCCGTACCCGTCAGAACCAGCCCCGCCTCAATCGTGTCCTCAATGAAATAATTATGGCGGGCCTTGCGGTTCTCCGCGATCAGCGTTCCGGTCATCGGATCAGATCAGCCCCGCGGACTGCATCGCCTCCTCAACCGTCCGCCGCCCTTGATCGGACAAGGGCACGATCGGCAGGCGCACATCGGCCAGGCACTTGCCCAGCAGGCTGACGCCATATTTCACCGGGGCCGGACTGGCCTCGCAGAACATGGCCAGATGCAGCGGCGTCAGCAGGTCGTTCAGTTCGCGCGCACGGTCGAAATTACCGCTGGCACAGGCATCCTGAAATTCCGCGCAGAGCAGCGGCGCCACATTGGCCGTCACTGAAATGCAGCCGGCCATGCCATGGGCCATCTGCCCCAGCGCCAGTTCATCGGAACCGGAGAGCTGACAGAAATCCTTGCCCATGGCCAGACGCTGCCGGGTCGTGCGCAGCACATCACCCGTGGCATCCTTCACACCGACAATGTTTTTCAGCTCATACAGGCGTGCCATGGTCTCAACCGACATATCGACAATGCTGCGCCCCGGAATGTTGTAGATCAGGATCGGAATGCCGATTGCATCGTTGACCGCCTTGAAATGGGCATACATCCCCTCCTGCGTCGGCTTGTTGTAATAGGGGGTGACCACCAGCACCGCATCCGCACCGGCCTTTTCGGCCCGCTGCGCCAGCGAAACCGCCTCGGCGGTCGAATTCGAACCGGCGCCGGCAATGATCGGCACGCGCCCTGCCGCCGCCTCGACGCAGATTTCCACGACGCGGATATGCTCATCATGATCCAGCGTCGGCGATTCGCCGGTGGTGCCGACCGGCACGATGGCCGAGGAACCGTCATTGATCTGCCAATCGACCAGGCCGGCAAGCGCCGCCTCATCAATTTCCCCACCCCTGAACGGCGTGATCAGCGCCGGAATTGAACCTTTGAACATTGCTCTTCCCCAGTAGAACCACCGGCGGGCCGTTGCTTCGCACCCGGCCATCGCGGCATCACGAAAAATTGAATACCTTGCCAGAGGCCAGGCATGCGGACGGCATCACGCCGGTCCGGCGAATTCACACGCCGCCACTGTACCCGTGAGGGCCCGCCCCGGCAAGAAGCCCCGCAGGGACGGGCCAAGGATTAAGGGCCTCTTTACCCGCGCCATGGCATCATGGCAACCTTGACGATCAGTCCCGGGCACACGGCCACATCTGTTTGTGCTATGCTGATCTCAGGGAATCCTAAGGAGGGGATGGCGTGAATGGCATAGGCCACAGGATGAAGCCAGCTTTATGGGCCCTCGCCGGAATGTTCGCATTTGCCGGGATGGTTGCCGATGCGCTGGCCACGCCGAAACCAAAACCGCGTCCGCCGGAGCTTGCCGCCGCCCGGACGGTGACAAGGGATGGGCCCCGATCCGCCCTTGCCGGCAATGTCGTGATCACCCCGGCCGCGCTGCGCCGCGGCGGAAGAGACAGCATCCTGCCGCGCCCGCGCCCCGCCGATATCCGCGCGATCAGCACCTATGAGCTGCCCCGCCTTCTGAGCGAAGCCCGGGCCCAGAAAATCACCCGGGCGCTTGCCGCCATGCGCCGGGGACGCTTTGACGCCCTGCGCAGGGAAATCACGGCCATGGGCGACCCGTTGAGCGCCGATGTGCTGCGCTGGCTGCTGTACCGCCAGCCCGGCGGCGGCGATTTCAGTGAAATCAACGCCCTCCTTGACCGGCGCCCCGACTGGCCCGGACGATCCA
>CAYXDL010000020.1:0-13146 GCA_964463775.1 uncultured Hyphomicrobiales bacterium | reverse complement strand
CCGCGGTTATGGCGGCCGACTGCGGGGACCCCTGCGTGTCGACCCCGCCCGTCACAGTGCCGCGGATGTGGGTGACGAGCCGCTGCTGCTGGCCCGGACGGCCCCCTGCTGGATCGCCCGCGACCGTCTGGCCGGCGCCGAAGCCGCCCGCGCCGGCGGGGCTGAAATCATTGTCATGGACGACGGATTCCAGAACCCGGCACTGATCAAGGATATCCATGTTCTGGTCATCGATGGCGGCTATGGCTTCGGCAATGGCCGCCTGTTGCCCGCAGGCCCCCTGCGCGAACCCCCCGCCACGGCGCTGGCGCGCAGCGATTGCGTCATCTGGATCGAGGATCCCAGGCGGCGCGCGGGCGATCCCGGCGATATGCTGGGCGGGGTACCCGTCTTCCGGGCCCGGGTCGTTCCCTCGGCCACGGTCATGCATCTGTCCGGTCAGCCGGTCCATGCCTTTGCCGGTATCGGACGGCCGGAGAAATTCTTCACCACCCTGCATGAAATGGGCTGCAAGGTCCTTTCGGCAACGGCCTTCGGCGATCATCACGTTTTCCGGCCCGAGGAAATCATGGCCCTGGTCGAGGCCGCGGCCACCGACAGCGCCACCCTCGTCTGCACGGAAAAGGACTGGGTCCGCCTGCCTGCCGATGCGCGCATCATGGCAACGCCTGTGCCCGTCACCCTCCGCTTCGAGGCCGAGGATGATTTCACCGCACTGATCGCCTCCCGCCTGAAGGAATGCCCAAAGCAAAGAGAAGGCGCCAATGGCTGATCATTCCCCATCCGCCGGAGATCGCTTTCAGGCCCTGGCTGCCCGGGCGCTGATCGGATCCTTCCGCCGCCTCAGCATCGACCGGGCCTCGGCCCTTGGCGGCTGGCTCGCCCGCCAAACCGGCCCGCTGAGCAGGGCGCAACGTATGGCGGAAGGCAATCTGCGCCGTGCCTTCCCCGGCATGGCGGACAGCGAACGGGCGCGTATTCTGACGGCCATGTGGGACAATCTCGGCCGGACCGTCGGTGAATATCCCCATCTGGCGCGGCTGGCCGAAGATCCGGAACGGGTGAGGATTTCCGGCCTCGAACATCTGGGCGATATTCTCCCGGCACGAAAACCCGTCTTGTTCATCAGCGCCCATTACGGCAACTGGGAACTGGCGACCGTGCCGCTGCGCCGGGCGGGGATCCGGGGAGCGATGATCTATCGCGCGGCAAACAATCCGCTGGCGGATGAACTGATTCAGCAATTGCGCGCCCCCCTGCACAACGACTACTACCCCAAGGGTAAGGAAGGGGCGCGGGCCATGCTTTCCTGTCTGCGCAAGGGCCAGCCGGTCGGCATGCTGGTCGATCAGCGCCTTGGCGAGGGGGAGGCGGTCGATTTTTTCGGCCAGCCGGCGATGACAACGACCGCACCGGCGACAATGGCCCACCGGCTGAACATAGACATCGTTCCCGCCCGCGTCGACCGTCTGCAGGGGGCGCATTTCCACCTGCGGGTCTTCCCGCCGCTGGAAAAGTCCTGCAGCGGGGATCTTCAGGCGGATATTCTGGAAACCACCCGGCGCATCAACGCCCTGCTGGAAGACTGGATCCGCGACCGTCCCGAACAATGGTTCTGGGTGCACAACCGCTGGAAATGACGCGGCGGGAAATGGCTCCAAGGCCTGCCGGGGTTTCAGACGTGCTGGCCGCCATTGATATGGATTTCCGCCCCCGTCACATAGGATGACTGCGGCGAACAGAGGAAATAGATGACGCTGGCCACCTCCTCCGGCGTACCGAGGCGGCGGAGCGGGATTTCCTCCGCCAGCTTTTCGGTACCGGGCGAGAGAATCGCCGTATCGATCTCACCCGGGGCAATGGCATTGACGCGCACGCCATGAGGGCCGAAATCCGACGCCATTTCGCGGGTGATCGCCGCCAGCGCCGCTTTCGACCCGGCATAGGCGGCGCCGGCAAAGGGATGGACCCGGCTGCCCGCTATGGAGGTGACATTGACGACCGAGCCCTGCGCCGCCTTCAGCGCATCGAACAGGCCACGCGCCAGCAAAACCGGCGCGAACAGATTGACATTGAAGACGGAATGCCAGAGTTCCGGCGGCGTGTTCAGGGTATTGTAGCGTTCCCCGCCCGGCCCCTTGGGTGAAATACCCGCATTGTTGACCAGGGCATGAAGAGGGGCGCCGTCCAGGCGTTCGCGCAGTGTCTCTATGCCCTTTTCAAGGGCGGAGAAATCGCTCAGATCGAGAACAACATGATCGTTCTCCCCGTGCTCCCACGGGCATTCCTCGGAAAATTCCTGCCGCGACACGGTGATCACCCGCCATCCGGCGGCACCGAAACGCTTGACGGTGGCATGGCCGATGCCACGGCTGGCGCCTGTCAGGATCAGCGTTTTCTTTTCGTTCATCTGCCCTCTCCCACGCTCATGCCTGCAATGTAGATCAATAACATGAAAATGAAAGCGGTGCTCACATCATCGGATGAAGGCCGCGGCATGCGGCGCGAAAATCGCTCAGTGCACCAGAAAGACCGGCATGGGCGAACGGGCGATCACCTCTCCGGTAACGGCGCCGAAAATCAGCCGGCGAAGGCGCGAACGGCTGTAGGCCCCCATCACCAGAAGATCGCCGCCGGCACCGGCAGCGGCATCCAGCAGTACCGCCCCGGTCTGCCGCGGCTCCGCTGCCAGATCGCGGCAACGGGCGCCGATTCCGTGGCGCTGCAGATAGGTGACCACCGCCTTCCCGTCCGGACCCTCACGTCCCTCCTCTTCAACGGAGAGGATGGTCACGGTCTCCGCCAGTCTGAGCAACGGCAGGGCAAAGGCCAGCGCACGTGCCGCCTCGACGCTGCCGTTCCAGGCCAGGACGGCATGGGTGGGTACCGGGGTATTCTCTCCCACAGACAGCAGCACCGGCCGGCCGGTATCGCGCAGAGCCGCGTCCAGAATCAGGGATTTCTCCTCATCCTCCTCGCCGGGGCGGGAGACGAGGATGAGATCCTGCAGACGCCCGCGTTCGGCCACGATCTGCGCACCGTCTCCCTCCACGGCCTCGAAGGAAACGGCGAACCCCTCATGCACCGTTCCGGGCCCGACCGGAGTCTGCCCGTATTGGCGGCACAGTTCGTGAAAGGCCGCCAGCGCATGGCGGGCGCGTTCCGCCGCCTCGCGCCGGGCCGCCTCGACCACGGCTTCGATCATCGGCGCCGTCATGCCGTCACCGACCAGGGCAACGGCATCGCTGGGATCGTGGCTGATATGCATCGCCTCCACATTCGCCCCCAGAGCCTGGCCAATGGCGAATCCCCCGGCCAGCGCCCCGCCCTTTTCATCGATCAGGGGAACATATACGGATCTGATCAACGCCGCCTCCTCATGCTGGTGCCCCAACCGGCCGGCGGAACAGGCTCATTTCACATGCCGGTCAGCATGGGCGGGCAATTCCTGCTCCACCCCGGCGGGATCCTGATGAATGATAACCTCTGCATTGGGAAATTGCTGAAGAATTTCCGCTTCCACCGTATCGGCGATGACATGGGCACGGTAGAGCTTCATGTTACCGTCCAGCTCCAGATGAAGCTGGATGAAAATATCGGAACCCGAAGCCCGGGTGCGCAGATCGTGCATCGCCCGCACATCGGGATGGCGCAGAACGATATCCCGGATCAGATCGCGCTGTTCATCCGGCAGTTCCCGGTCCATCAGATTGTCATAGGCGCCCTTGAAGATCTGCACCGCCGAATAGAGAATATAGAGCGCCACCAGCCCGGCGAACAACGGATCGGCCCACCACCAGCCCAGCCAGACCGTGGCGGCGATGGCGGCAATCACGCCGATATTCGCCAAAAGGTCGGATTTGTAATGAAGCTGGTCAGCCGATATGGCCAGGGAACCGGTACGCCTGACGACATAATGCTGAAACAGCACCAGCACCATGGTCAGCGCGATGGATGTCGCCATCACCCCGATGGCCAGCGGCCCGTTATGCACCTCGGCCGGCGTGATCAGCCGGTCGATCGCCGCGTAAATGAGAAACACCGCCGATCCGGCAATGAAAGCCGCCTGGCCGAGGGCCGCCAGAGCCTCTGCCTTGCCGTGGCCGAAACGGTGCTCCTGATCGGCGGGCTGCAGGGCATGACGCACCGCAAACAGGTTGACGACGGAGGCCATAGCATCCAGCCCGGAATCGATCAGGCTTGAGAGCATGGCCAGTGAGCCCGTCATGGCCAGCGCCACGACCTTGGCGGCAATCAGCAGTCCCGCCGTGGTGACCGAGGCATAGGTCGCCAGGCGCATCAGCCGCTCAGCCCTGGCCCTGCTGACATTCAACCCGTTGTTTCGCTGTTCGCTCATATGATCAACAAATGGTTATCTGCGGTGGGTAAGGTACCCCATCCTCCCCGCCGTCAGGGGAACAGATTCTGTGTCGTCCAGCCCCGGTCACCGTTTTTCAGGAAAACCAGCCGCTCATGCAGGCGGAACGGCCGGTCGATCCAGAATTCGATCCGTTCGGGCAAGACCCGGAACCCGGACCAGAACGGCGGACGCGGCACGTCGCCAAGGGCGTATTTCGCCGCGTAACGGGCCACACGCTTTTCCAGTTCAAAACGGCTGGCCAGGGGCCGGGACTGTTTCGATGCCCAGGCACCGATACGGGAATCCCGGGCGCGGCTGGCATAATAGGCATCGGCTTCCGCATCGCTGACCCGTTCCACAGGGCCTTCGATACGCACCTGGCGGCGCATGGTTTTCCAGTGAAAGCACAGGGCCGCAAAAGGATTTTCCGTCAGTTGGCGCCCCTTGTCGCTGTTCAGGTTGGTGTAGAAGACGAAACCCCGCTCATCCACCCCCTTCAGCAGTACCATGCGTACCGACGGACGGCCGCGGGCATCCGCCGTGGCCAGGGCCATGGCATTGGGATCGTTCGGCTCGCTCTTCCCGGCCTCATCCAGCCATTGGCGGAACAGTTCTGTCGGGTCCTGATCGGCATCCATCGCCCTGTCATTACTCCTCCGGCCAAGCCTCGCACAGTTATCGGGCCTTGCGCCACATTTTCCTCACAACCATATGTTAGACTAGTTCATGTAAATTGGTGATGACCGTTACAGCCTGTCAACGCATAACAGACCATGGTTGTATGGAGCATCCATCACATAGCAAGTTTCAAGGATCGAGGCTACATCATGATTGCAATCGGCAAAGCCGCCATGATCGGCGCACTGACCGTCACCCTTGCCGCCTGCAGCACGGCGGATTCAGGGCAGAAACAGACAGCCGGCACCATCCTCGGCGCGATTGGCGGCGCGGTGCTGGGCTCGCAGGTCGGCGGCGGGTCGGGCCGGGTCGCGGCCGCCGCAGCGGGCACCCTGCTTGGCGCCTGGCTCGGCAGCGAGGTGGGCAAATCCCTCGACCGCGCCGACCGGCTGGCGATGGCCCGTGCTCAGAAAACCGCTTATACCGCCCCGATCGGCCAGCGGATCACCTGGGAGAATCCGGACAGCGGCCATGCCGGAGAAATCGTTCCCACCCGCGAGGGTGTCGATCGGGAGACCGGCGCCTATTGCCGCGAATTCCAGAACAAGGTGATGATCGGCGGCAGGGAGGAAGTGGCTTACGGCACCGCCTGCCGCCAGCCGGACGGCAGCTGGAAGATCGTCAACTGATTTCCGCACCATTCCTGTGCCGACAAGCGGGCCGGCCTGCAATTGCGGGCTGGCCCTGCCTGTTTTCTGCCCGTATAACGGAACGGGGAAAAGGCCGCAGAGGGTGCAATCGTGCGTTTCACGAACAGAAGGCTCAAACGCCTCACCATAAAACTGACATTGCCGGTACTGGCCGCGCTGCTTGCCGCCATGGCACCGCAGGCGGCACAAGCCGGCTTCGCCGAGGCGCTGAGCGCCTATGATGCCGGAAACTACGGTCAGGCTTTTGCGGAATGGATGAAGCTGGGGCAGGCAGGCGATGCCGCCGCCCAGCGCAATATCGGCCAGATGTACCGCCTGGGTCAGGGGGTGGCGCAGAACGATGCCGAAGCCGTCAAATGGTACCGCAAGGCCGCAGAGCAGGGGCTGTCCCGCGCCCAGGCCAATCTGGGCATGATGTATCTTCTCGGCCGGGGCACGAAGCAGGACTACGCCGAAGCCGCCCGCTGGTTCGCCCGCGCCGCTGCCCAGGGTCATGTCATTTCCATGTACAATCTCGGCCAGCTCTATGAGCAGGGGCTGGGGGTAAAGCGCGATCTCGGCCGGGCCATCGGCTGGTACAATCTGGCGGCCCGCGCCGGTCATGCAAAATCGAAGCAACGCCTGTCCGATCTGGTTGCCGCCGATGCCGCCGATGGCAGGCTCGACGATATGCAGGAAAGCCCGCTGCCGCCCGCCTTTGAAACCAGCGACGGCCGTCAGCCGCCAACACCGGCCGCAAACAACGAAAAGGCAGACAACGCGCCCGTCAGAACGGCCGAAGTGAAACAACCACCAAAGCCACAGACCCCGGCGGCACAAGCCACCACCGCCAAAACGGCGCAGCCGCCCTTCTCTGCGGTGACGCCGGAAAACGGTAAAGCGACGGAAAAGGACATCGCCGGCAGCAATGAGGCTGCATCCGCCGTCGCCGCAAAGACAGAAACGGCAACAAAAACCGTCACGGATGATGCGCCAAGCCAGGCTCCGGACAAAGCCGCGTCCCCTGCCGCTGCGCCAACGGCTGAAGCCACGGCCACCCTTGCAGGAACCACGGCTGAAACAGCCACGCAGGCCGCCGCTGAAACGAAAAAAAGCACTGAAGGGGGCTTTTTTGAACGGCTGGGCCGCCTGATCGGTCTGGAAGAGGAAAAAAGCACCGCTGCCAGCCCACCCGCTGCCGGAACGGCCGGAACGCCGCCGCCGGCCGATGATGCGGCCGCCACCCGCCAGGCCGTAAAAGCGGATCTGAACCGGCAACAACCCGCCGAGGCGGCGCAACCACCCGTGAGACAGGCATCGGCCCCGGGTCCAGAGCCACAGACAGCAGAAACCACCCCGGCCGACGGTGTGAAGCCCTCCGGCACGGAAAGGAAGCCCGGCACCGGAACATCCCCGTCAGTGAAAAAAGGTGCCACGGCACGCATCGACTGGAAAACACCCCCGCAGAAGGATGCCCGGCCGCAAGCCCCCGTCATTCGCCAGGCGGCACGCCAGCCCGCCATATCCCCCAATGCCGCCGCCGATGCCGGCAGCCGGATCGACACGCCGGCGCAGGCGCTGGCGGCCGAACAGGCGGGCCGCTTCTCTCAGGCCGCTTCCTATTGGCTGCGCCGGGCCAGGGCGGGAGATCCGCAGGCGGCCTACCATGCCGGACGGGCCTTTCTTGAGGGAAAGGGCCTGCCACGCGACAAGGTCATGGCCTATGTCTGGTGGAGCAGGGCCGCCAGCGCCGGCAATGCCGAGGCCGCCCGCGATATTGAGAAACTGCGTGCCTCTCTGTCCCTGCGTCAGCTTTCAGCGGCGCGCAGACTGCTGAACCGTGAATCCTGAACGCCGTCCGATATCAACAGGATCAGCGAACAGAGCGAAAGAAGACCAGACGGAGCTTTTACACTTTAATAGGGTAAAGCCCTTTAAAATGAGGCCGGTTAACCCTAGCTATTGTGACAGGGCCAACCGAAACATATCGCCTCAGCCCCAGGTGGCAGGGCGGGGCCTGGCCACAATGACCGTGTGAAATGACGCAAGATACAGACAACAGAGCACAACAACCGGGTACAGTGTCGAGAGGGAATTCATGAATCTTTATCAAATCCTTGGCGTGTCGAAGGACGCAAGCCAGGCGGACATAAAGAAAGCCTATCGACGCCTGGCCAAGAAATATCACCCCGATACCAATCAGGGCAATGAAGAGGCCGCCGAGGAATTCAAGAAGGTCGCCATGGCCTACAAGATCCTGGGCGATGAGGAACAGCGCGGCCGTTACGACCGCGGCGAAATCGACGAACAGGGCCGTGAAGTCAATTTCGCCCCCGGCGGTGGCTTCCATGGCTTCGGCGGGGCGGGAGCCCATGGCGGTGCCCAGGGCGCGCAGGGTTTCGCCGATATGGATGACATCCTCTCAGAGCTGTTCGGCCTGCGCACCGGTGGCAGACGGGGCCGGGCGAGAACCATGCAGCAACGCGGTGCCGATGTCCGCTATCGCCTGCGTGTCGGCCTGCTCGATGCCTGCCGCGGCACCACCCAGCGACTGACGCTCGGTGGCGGCAAGACGCTGGATGTGCGCATCCCCGCGGGGATTGAGGACGGCCAGCAGATCCGCCTGAAGGGACAGGGACAGCCGGGTATCGGCGGCGGCCCTGCCGGTGATGCGCTGGTTGAAATCCAGATCGTGCCTCATCCGGTCTTCCGCCGTGAGGGGCTGGACATTCACATCGACCTGCCGATCTCGTTGCCCGAGGGGGTGCTGGGCGGCAAGGTCAATGCGCCAACCATCCATGGCGAGGTGGCCCTGAAGATCCCGCCGGGTTCCGATGGCTCCAAAACCATGCGCCTGCGTGGCAAGGGCATCCACACGGCCAAGGGAGAGAAAGGCGATCAGATCGTGCATCTGCGCTTGGTTCTGCCCAAGAAGATCGATAAGGAGCTGGAGGATTTCATGCGCGAATGGGGCAAGAAAAACGCCTATGACGTGCGTGCCAGCCTGCGCGAGGCGATCTGAACCTCGTCCTGTCCGTTTTCTCCGGCCGGAAGATCATCGCTTCCGGCCGGTTTCGTATAATCCCCTTCCGTCTCATCCGCCATCTTCAGCAGACCGCTCAGAGGCTGGCGGTATACGGGCCCGGCCCGTTCCTCGATCCCGCGCAGGGCTGCGGCAAGCGGGCCGTCCGCCCATTGGGGCGACAGATCGGCCGCCAGCGCCTGGAGTCCGAGATCCCGCAGGAAATCATAAAAGGAAACCGCATCGGCATCGCGAACGGAAACCCATGCCCCGTCTTCCGTCTGCACTGCATAGCGGCGGGCTTCCAGCAGGGCGAGCAGATCGTCGGCCAGTTCCGGGTCGATCCCCGCCCGGTCTGCCGCCACCTCCTCATGCAGGATTTCACCACGACGGCGGGCCTCCTCCAGCACGGCCATCAGCGCACAGGCCGCCGCCAGGCGGTTGGCAGGCCGTTCCCGCACCCGATCCCCGCCCGCGATGCCCCGCCGCCAGCCGGATGCGCTGGCCGCCGTCTGTGCACCGAGAAGAACGATAATCCAGGAGGCATAAACCCAGACCAGCAATATCGGGATCAATGACAGCGCCCCGTAGAGCGTGTTGAAAACCGGGAAATACTTCAGATAAAGGGCAAAGCCTGTTTTCAGGGCCTCGAACAACAGCATCGTGACCACACCGCCAAGCAGGGCATGGGCAACGCGCACCTTGCGGTTCGGCACCACGAGAAACAGCAATGCCGCCCCGGCAATCTCGAAGACCGGCGGCAGCAGCCGTGTCAGCCGCGGCAGGGAACGCACCGCCTCTCCCCCCAGATCGGAAGCGGCGGCAAACGCCCAGGTCGATATGGTCAGGCTGAGACCGAACAGCAGCGGACCGACCGTCAGCAACGCCCAGGCCGACAGCAGACGCAGAACCAGCGGACGCGGACGTTCCACCCGCCAGATACGGTTGAACGCCCCCTCTATGGAGCCGAGCAGTGCCAGCGCCGAAACCGCCAGGCCAATGGTGCCCATACTGGTCAGCTTTCCCGTATTGGCGAGAAAATTTCTGAAATATCCCTCAAGGGCGCTGCCGGCCTCCGGCAGCAGATTCTGAATGACGAACTGCTCTATTTCCGCCTGCTTTTCCTGAAAGGCGGGAAAGGCTGAAAACAGGGCCAGACCAATCGCCAGCAGCGGCACCAGCCCCAGCAGGGTCGAAAAGGTCAGCGACGCCGCCGCCTCCATCCCGCGCTGCGCGAAAAAGCGGCGCAGGACCAAAACCGCAAAACCGCGGATATCGCTGAATTTCGGCATCGTCATCGCGGCGGCATCCTTTCCTTTTTCACCTTCCGGTGCCGCTTGCAGTCACCGGTGGATCATTATGCCAGCAGGCACGCGTTTTCCCAGCACAATCACCCGGCAATGTCATGCATGCAAAGGGTAACTGCGTGTTTGACCCGCAGGGCAATTGCTGTAGGATGCCGCGAATATTGTTTGGCGTCTATTTTCTGCATGAGGGATTTGTAAATGCAACCGACCGGCTCTCTGATGGCGGGCAAGCGTGGCCTGATTACAGGCGTGGCCAATGATCGTTCCATCGCCTGGGGCATCGCCAAGACCGTGGCGGCGCAGGGCGGGGAAATTGCATTTACCTATCAGGGCGATGCGCTGAAAAAGCGCGTTCTGCCGCTGGCGGAATCCCTGGGCAGCGATATTGTCCTGCCCTGCGATGTGACCGAACCCGAATCCGTCGACGCCGTATTTGATACCCTGAAGGAACGCTGGGGCAAGATCGATTTTCTTGTCCATGCCATCGCCTATTCCGACAAGACCCAGCTCAAGGGCCGCTATATCGATACCACCGCCGATAATTTCGCGCGGACGATGCTGATTTCCTGCTATTCCTTCACGGCTATGGCCCGCCGCGCCGAGGATCTGATGAACGACGGCGGCAGCATGATCACCCTGTCCTATATCGGGGCGGAGAAAATGATCCCCCATTACAATGTCATGGGTGTCGCCAAGGCGGCGCTGGAGGCCAGCGTCAAATATCTCGCCGTCGATCTCGGCCGCTCGAACATCCGCGTCAACGCCCTGTCCGCCGGCCCGATCAAGACCCTGGCGGCCTCAGGGGTGGGCGATTTCCGCTACATCCTGAAATGGGCCGAGCTGAACTCGCCGCTGAGGCGCAATGTCACGATCGAGGAAGTCGGCGGTTCCGCCACCTTCCTGCTGAGCGATCTTGCCAGCGGTGTCACCGGCGAATTGCTGCATGTCGACAGCGGTTATCACGTCATGGGCATGAAGGCGGTGGACGCGCCGGACATCATGGCCCCTTAAGCCATGTCACACAACAGCTTCGGCCATCTGTTCCGCGTTACCACCTGGGGGGAAAGCCATGGCCCGGCGCTTGGCTGCGTCATCGACGGCACCCCGCCCGGCCTGCCGGTTTCAGAGGACGACATCCAGCACTATCTTGACCGGCGCCGACCGGGCCAGTCGCGTTACACGACCCAACGCCGGGAGCCGGACAAGGTGGAAATTCTCTCCGGCGTTTTCGAAGGGCTGAGCACCGGCACGCCGATCAGCCTGCTGATCCGCAATACCGACCAGCGCAGCCGCGATTACGGCGATATCAAAGACAAATACCGTCCCGGCCACGCCGATTATACCTATGAACGCAAATACGGCATCCGCGATTACCGTGGCGGCGGGCGTTCCTCGGCACGGGAAACGGCGGCGCGTGTTGCAGCCGGGGCCATCGCACGGCGGATTTTGGGGCCGGATATCCGCATCCGTGGCGCCATGGTGCAGATGGGCTCAAGCCGTATCGATGCAGAGCGCTGGGACTGGGATGCCGTAAACGCCAATCCCTTCTTCTGTCCCGATCCTGAGACCGCCAGACGCTGGGAAAAGGAACTCGACGATATCCGCAAGGCCGGATCCTCCGTCGGCGCGGTGGTTGAAATCCGTGCCGAGAACGTGCCCGCCGGCCTTGGCGCACCGGTCTATGGCAAGCTGGATGCGGATCTGGCCGGGGCGATGATGTCGATCAATGCCGTCAAAGGCGTGGAAATCGGCGCCGGTTTTGCCGCCGCAACCTTCAGTGGCGAGGAAAACGCCGATGAAATGCGTATGGAAAACGGCCGGGCTGTCTTTTCCTCGAACCATGCCGGCGGTATCCTTGGCGGTATTTCCTCGGGCCAGGAGATTGTGGTGCGCTTTGCCGTCAAGCCGACATCCTCTATCCTGTCGCCACGGCGCACCATCGACCGCGATGGGCGGGAAACCGAAATCGTCACCAAGGGACGCCACGATCCCTGCGTCGGCATCCGCGCCGTGCCGGTGGGTGAGGCGATGATGGCCTGCGTTCTGGCCGATCATCTGCTGCGCCACCGCGCCCAGTGCGGCTGAAGCCACCGGCCGCTTACCCATCACCGTTCAGCAGACAGGGGGAAGAGAACATGAGCCAGCCTAAATACATCCATGCCCTGGACATCCCCGAACCAGCCCGCGAGGACCTGCCCGAGGACACCCGCGCCTATTTCGACAAATGCCAGGAAAAGCTCGGCATGGTGCCCAATGTGCTGCGTGCCTACAGCTTCGATGATGCCAAGCTCAAGGCCTTTTCGGCCATGTACAACGATCTGATGCTGGGCGACAGCGGGCTGAGCAAGCTGGAACGCGAAATGATCGCCGTGGCCGTATCCTCGCGCAATCATTGCTTTTATTGCCTGACCGCCCATGGGGCCGCCGTGAGGTCCCTGTCCGGTGACCCCGCCCTCGGCGAGCTTCTGGTGATGAATTACCGTGCTGCCGAATTGTCGGATCGCCAGCGGGCCATGCTGGATTTCGCCGTCAAGCTGACCGATCAGCCCGACGCCATCACCGAGGAAGACCGCCAGGCCCTGCGCGATGCCGGATTCAGCGACCGGGACATCTGGGATATTGCCGCCGTCGCCGCCTTCTTCAACATGACCAACCGCATGGCCGCCGCCATCGACATGATGCCGAACCCCGAATATCACAGCCAGGCGCGCTGAGATGTTCCGCAGGCTCTGGCGCATCTTCATCGGCATCTGTATCGGCCTCGGCGCCATTACATTGCTGCTGCTGGGGGCGGGGATTACCGCCGCGATCCTGTTCGAGCCGAAGCCCTCCCTGCCGGAACGGATGCTGCTGACCCTGCATCTGAACGGTACGGTCAGCGAGGCGGCGGATACCAATCCTCTCGCCCGTCTCACCGGTCCGGTGGGCAACAATCTTGCTGAAATCATCCTTGCCCTGCGCCAGGCGCGTTCCGATGACCGGGTGCAGGGGCTGGTTGCCGATCTCGATGGCGCCCGGCTGAGCCTGGCCCAGGCGCAGGAACTGCGCGCCGCCGTCAAATCCTTCCGCGCCGCAGGCAAACCGGCCTATGCCTATGCCAGCGGTTTCGATAATGCCAGTTACTATCTCGCCACCGCCTTCAGCCATGTG
>CAYXDL010000019.1:4633-13372 GCA_964463775.1 uncultured Hyphomicrobiales bacterium | reverse complement strand
GTCGTTCTTCTGGATCGATTCATACTTGGTCGGCAGGCGATAGGCCTGCTTGTCCTTGTATGTCGGATAATCGGCAACCAGATCGCGGCGCGGCGTGTACAGCGGTTCACGATGAATCGGCACCGGATCGGGGAAGGTCCAGACCACGGTGCGGGCCTTGGCATTGCCGAACGGCGCGCAGCCATGCTTGATCGCCACCCGCTGGATGCCGCCGGAAAGATCGGTTTTCCAGTTGGTCTTGTCGCCGGCGATCTTCTCGATGGTGGCGCGCTCCTCATCGGTCAGATCCTTGTCCCAGCCCAGCTTCTTCAGCATGGCCATGGTGAATTCGGGATAACCGTCCTTGATTTCCGAACCGACCGAATAGGATCCTTCCGCCAGCAGATTCTGGCCATTGCGTTCCACGCCGAAACGGGCACGGAAGGTCAGGCCGCCCTCGGCCACCGGGCGCGAGGTATCATACAGGATCGGCGTGCCCGGATGGCCCATTTCCGGCGTTCCCCAACACGGCCAGGGCAGGCCGTAGAATTCACCGTCACAGGGACCGCCGACCGCCTGCAGCGTCGTCTTGTCGAAGGTCGCCTGATTGGCCATATGCTTGCGCAGCCGCTCCGGTGACTGGCCGGTATAGCCGATGGTCCACATGCCGCGATTAAATTCACGGGTGATGTCCTCGATCAGCGGCTCGTCGCCATTGACCTTGATGTGCTTGAACATCTGATCGGCAAAGCCGAGCTTCTTGGCGAACATGTACATGATGACATGATCGGGCTTGGATTCGAAAATCGGGTCCACCACCTTGTCCCGCCATTGCAGGGAACGGTTGGACGCGGTGACCGAACCATAGGTTTCGAACTGGGTGCAGGCCGGCAGCACATAGACACCGTCTTTGCGGTCAGGGATGACGGAAGCAAAGGTCGGCACCGGATCGATGACCACCATCATATCCAGCTTTTCCATCGCCTTCTTCATCTCCGGCAGGCGCGTCTGGGAGTTGACGGCATGACCCCACAACACCATCGCGCGCAGATTGTCCGGCTGGTCGATGTTCTTCTTGTCCTCCAGCACGCCGTCGATCCAGCGGGAAACGGGAATACCCTTCGATTCCATCAGTTTCTTGGAGGCGAAGCGGCCGAGCAGATAATCGTAATCGACATCCCAGACCCGGGCCCAGTGCTTCCACGAACCCGTTTTCAGACCGTAATAGCCGGGCAGGGAGTGGGACAGGACGCACATATCGGTCGCACCCTGCACATTGTCATGACCGCGGAAGATGTTGGCGCCACCGCCTGCCGTGCCCATATTGCCAAGGGCAAGCTGCAGGATGCAGTAGGCCCGGGTGTTGTTGTTGCCGTTGGTATGCTGGGTGCCGCCCATGCACCAGACAAGCGTGCCGGGACGGTTGTTGGCCAGCAGGCGGGCAACCCGCTTGAGCTGCGATCCGGGTACGCCGGTTACCCGCTCCGTCTCAGCCGGATCCCATTTTTTCACTTCGGCCCTGATCTGATCCAGACCCCAGACGCGCTGGCGGATAAATTCCTTGTCCTCCCAGCCGTTTTCGAAGATATGCCAGAGAATGCCCCAGATCAGCGCCACATCGGTACCGGGGCGGAAACGCACATATTCATCGGCATGGGCAGCCGTGCGCGTAAAGCGCGGATCGCAGACAATCAGCGGCGCGTTGTTGCGCTCCTTGGCACGCAGGATGTGCTGCACGGCAACCGGATGCGCCTCGGCCGGGTTGGAGCCGATCAGGATCATCGAGCGCGAATTGTGCATGTCGTTGTAGGAATTGGTCATCGCACCATATCCCCACGTATTGGCCACGCCGGCCACGGTGGTGGAATGGCAGATCCGCGCCTGATGATCGCCGTTGTTTGACCCCCAGAAGGCATAAAGCTTGCGGAACAGATAGGATTGTTCGTTGTTGAACTTCGCCGAACCGAGCCAATAGACGGAATCGGGGCCGGAGGATTTGCGGATCTCCAGCATCTTGTCGCCGATCTCGTCAATCGCCTGTTCCCAGGAGACGCGCTTCCACTTTCCGCCTTCCAGCTTCATCGGGTATTTCAGCCGGCGCTCGTTATGAGCATGCTCACGCACGGCAGCCCCCTTGGCACAATGGCCGCCCAGATTGAACGGGCTTTCAAAACCGGGTTCCTGCCCCGTCCACACGCCATTTTCGACCTCGGCGATAACCGTGCAGCCCACAGAGCAGTGGGTGCAGACCGATTTGACCTTCTTGGCGGCGGATTTGCCGTCGCTGGCGGCCCTGGCCTTTTTGATCATGCCGACCGGGGCGGCGGTGGCCAGCGCGGCCCCGCCCACTGCCAGGCCGGAATTGCGCAGGAACGCGCGGCGGTTCATGGAGCCGTTAACGGCCCCTGCCAGCGCCTTTTTCAGACGGGGGCCTTTCGCAACCCCGCTGGTTTTCTTGGCGAGCATCTGCCTCTCCTGTTCAGTTCGTTGTCAGGCGGACCCGGCAAGGCCCGCCAATCTTGCTCCCGCTCAACCGCGGGCCAGATCGTAATAGGCACGGATATGGGGTGTTTCCCTGTATCCCGCCTTACCATCGTCCTCCGCCGTGGCGGCTGTCGCCGGGGCGGCGGCTGTCATGCCGATCACGCTTGCACCCAGCCCGAGACCGGCGGCCTTGAAGAAATCGCGGCGCGCCAGCGCGCCCTCTTCCTTTTTCTTAGCCATGCGTTTCCTCCTCCTTGTTTTCTCATACCCGCCGGATTCAGCAGCGGGTCCTCCGGTGGTCAGTCGACCATGCCGAAACCTTCCGATTCGATCTCCATGAACACCTCGCCCAACCGGCCGACGCTGCGATAGAAACCGGCGGATTTCGCCGTCTGCAGATCGCTGAAAAACGCGCCGGCCCAGGGAAGGACATGGGTCGTGAAAAAATCCTTCTGCTTGCGCAGGCAGCTTTCGCCGCCATCGGGGGCGAGGATCAGCGCATGCATGATCTCCAGCACACAGGCGATATGATCCTCCGGCTCGCCCTTGAGCCCGTCTTTTTCCATACCCAGAACCGCCATAGCGCGGCGCAGTTCGGCCAGCGGGCGCTCATAAAGCAGCCCGGTCAGATAGTGAGAGGCATAGGGAAGCAGTTCCCCGCCCTGGCCCTGGCCATAGAACAGCAGGGTGAATTCATCCTCAACCGCCTCTTCATCCGCGGCCCGGGCGGCGGCGGAAAGGCCCTTCAGCGCCTGACCAAGGGGCGATTCATCGCCTTCGATCGCGGACAGGGCAGCCAGCATATCCGCATCCGCCGGCCGCGCCAGCAGGGATGAGAGCAGCGCGTAAAAGCGGGCACGGAACACATCCTCTTCTGCAGCAGGGCCGAGCGTCATTGCCGGGCCGGGCCGCTGAGCATCTGTCCGCTTTCCTGACTGATTTTCAATGATGTCCGCCGATCGCGTCATGGACGCGCCTCTCCCCCTGTGTTTTTCGCCATCCGGCTCTTAATGATTTTTTTCTGATCCGCAATATTCTCCCACAAGTAATATATGGAATACCTCCCGGCCCGGCTTGTCAATATAATTACGGTGGTAGTGCAACAATATGAGCGGGCATCAGCCTTCCGTCCTTTCGGGGGATGACACCTGCCCGTCTTCCTCTTCCGCTGTCTTCGTTGTCGCTGCCTCCTCGCTTACCGGTACGGGGGGCTCACCGGAACCGCCAGAGTGGGCAGCGGCATCTTCAGCCTTTGCCTCATCGCCTTCCTTCAGCGCATCAGCAAGCTTACGCGCCCCTTCGCCGATGGCACCGGCAGCGGCACGGACAACACTGAAATCCTCGTCATAATCGTTCAGCCCGTCGAGATTGGCGAAAACGGGATCGCTGGCCCATAACCTGCGCAGGGCGGCGCGTTTCAGTATTTCGGGAACGTCCTCGCCCATAAAGCGGCTGAAATCCGAACCGGCATGCAGGGTTTCGGGTGACGGCAGGTCATGCTCCCGGGCCAGCGCCTCCAGATCAACGGCGCCCGTTTCCTCCTTTTCAGGTTCCTCCTTTTCAGGCTTTTCCGGCATCGCCCGTGTTTTATCAGAATCAGAGGCCGAAGACCCGACCGCGGATGATGGCGCAGGCCGTTCCTGCGGCGGCGTCTGTTCCGGCTTTTCAGCATGCAGGCGTTCACGGGCCTTCAGACGCGACCAGCGGGCAAGGCGGGTTTCCTTCATGGTCATTTTTCCTCCACCCGCCAGTATTTCGCCGTGCCGGCAATGCGCGGATCCGGGCGGCGGCCATCATCGCGGGTTCTGTGGCGCTTGTTCCTGCGCTTGCGGAACGGCTCGTCCACATGATGACGGTCGACGAATGCCTGCACCATGGCGATGATTTCCGGCGGCATGGCCACACCTTCAACGATTTCCTCGCCATCCTCCGTATAGCCCATCGCCTCATAGGGGCAGACGGTGACATGAAAGGGTTCGACATCATGCTCATCCGCCTCTTCGCCAGGGCGCAGCACGATGAATACGGCGGGAACAGGCTGGGAAAGATTGCTGAGATAGCCCTCGGTCTCGCCGCGGAACAGCTCCAGCGTCAGGGTTTTCGCGTGATAGTGCCGCCAGCCCTCACCCGCGCCGATGCAACGCCATTCCTCCACCGGCCCTGCCCCGGGAATGACGGCAACCGGCCGCCAGGTGTAATCGATCCAGGGATTGTCGATCTCACGCCTTTCGATGACGATGCCAAGGGGTATTTGCAGATGTGCCGTTTCGTCCATGCAATTCGCCTGTTGTTTTTTCTTGTCTCTCCCGTCTACAGTCTATCGCAAAACGTTTCCGGAAGAAGGGTATTTTTCTGGAACAAAAATTAAAAAAGGGACGGTGAAACATGAAACTGACCGGGCAGAATCTGTTGCTGTGCAATTGCGAGGGGAGCATGCCGCTCGATATTTCCGCGCTGGCCGCCACGGGCGCCGTGCCGGAAACCCGGATGTGCAGCGAATTGTGCCGCGGGCAGCTGGAACGGTTCGAAAAGGCACTGGAGAAAGGCGGCGATCTGATGGTCGCCTGCACCCAGGAAGCGCCCCTGTTCCTGGAAACGGCGGAAGAAGCAGGCTTCAGCGGCGATCTGCGCTTCGTCAATATCCGCGAGAAGGCGGGCTGGAGCAGTGAGGCGAAGAGCGCCGGGGCAAAAATCGCCGCCCTGCTCGCGGAAGGAGCGCTCGATATCCCGCCATCCCCCGGCATTTCCATGACCAGCAATGGTACGGTCCTTGTTCTGGGGAACGATCAGCAGGCGATGGACGCCGCCGTTCAGCTTGCCGGACGGCTGCATGTCACCCTGCTGGTGGAGGGGGATGCGGAAATCACCCTGCCACGGCTGGCCGGCTTTGCCCTGTTCAGCGGCCGGGCCGGGAAGGCTTATGGCCATCTTGGCGCTTTCAGCGTCGATATCGCCGATATGGCCGCGATGCATCCCTCTTCGCGCCATGCCCCGCAATGGCAGGAACCGCGCCGGCGCCAGCGCCTGGACTGCGATCTCATTCTCGATCTGCGCGACGGCCCGCCCCTGTTCCGGGCACCTGAAAAAACCGACGGATATTTCAGGCCGGACAAAGGCAATCCCGCCCTGGTCCAGAAGGCTTTGTTCGATCTGGCCGACATGGTCGGGGAATTCGAAAAACCCCGCTATGTGCTCTACAATCCCGATATCTGCGCCCATGGCAGCGCCGGCGCCACAGGCTGCAGCAAATGTATCGATATCTGCCCCGCCGGTGCCGTACAGCCCGACGGGGAAAAGGTGCGCTTCGATCCCTATCTCTGCGCCGGCTGCGGTGGTTGCGCCAGCCTGTGCCCCACCGGCGCCGCCGCTTATGCCCTGCCTGCCCCTGAACATCTGCTGAACCGGCTGCGTACCCTGCTGTCGGTTTATGAGAATGCGGGCGGCAGAACTCCGGTATTGCTGGTGCATGATACGGAATGGGGTGAGGAGATGATCGCGGCCCTGGCCCGTTTCGGCAACGGGTTACCCGCGCATGTCCTGCCTTTTTCTGTCAACGCCGTTACCCAGACCGGCCTCGATTTTCTTTTCACCGCTTTCGCTTATGGTGTCTGCCGGATCGTGCTGATGCCATCACCCGCCCAACGGCCCGAGGCCGATGGCCTGCGCGCCAATGCCGATCTGGCCAACGGGGTTCTGGCGGCGCTGGGATATGGGGAACGCGTCCTGCTGGCAGAGGAGGACGACCCCGATGCCCTCTCCGCCCTGCTGGCGGCGGAGATACCCGCCCTGCCCGGGGAAGCATCCTTCTTCCTGCCCAGCGGCGACAAGAGAACGATCCTGCGCATGGCGCTCATGCATCTGAACGAACAGGCCCCCACCCCCCGGGACCATGTGCCGGTACCCGAGGGCGCGCCCTTTGGCGCGGTTATCGTGGATGCGGAAAACTGCACCCTGTGTCTGGCCTGCACAGGCGCCTGCCCGGTCAACGCCCTGCGCGACAATCCGGACCACCCGCAGCTTTCCTTTACCGAGGAGGCCTGCATTCAGTGCGGACTGTGCCGCAACACCTGCCCTGAGAAGGTCATCACCCTGCAGCCGCGGCTGAACCTGAGCGCCGCCGCGCGCGAGGCGGTCATCCTCAAGGAGGAGGAACCCTTCACCTGCCTGCGCTGCGGCAAGCCGTTCGGCGTCAGGGCCACGATCGAAACCATGATCGCCAAACTGGCGGGCCATGCCGCCTTCGCCGATGAAGCCACGCTGGAACGGCTGAAAATGTGCGCGGATTGTCGCGTCATCGACATGGCCGAGGCCGGCGGCGACCCCTTTTCCGGGCCGCCCCGGCCCGCCCCCAGAACGACCGACGATTACCGCAGCGGCGACTGACCCCGCGCTGCCATGATGGTAAAAGCGGATCGGGCAAAGCCCGGCCCGGCAAGGCCCTGCCGGCGCTCAGGGTTTGGCATTGGGTACGAAAAGCTGCTGGCCGCGCACACGGAAGGCGGCGATGGCTTTCTGTCCCTCATCCGAAATCAGCCAGTCGATGAAACGCTGTCCGTCCCGGGCCTTGACATGGGGGAATTTGGCCGGGTTGACCAGTATGACCCCGTACTGATTGAACAGGGCCGGATCGCCGGCGAAAAGCAGTTTCAGATCCCCCTTATTGGCGAAGCTGATCCAGGTGGCCCGGTCGCTCAGCGCATAAGCATTCATGGCCGAAGCCACATTCAGCGTCGCCCCCATGCCGGAACCGGTTTCCCGATACCACGGATTTTTGCGGCCATCGGCATCGATACCCGCCTGTTGCCATAACGCCCGTTCCTTCTTGTGGGTGCCGCTGTCATCGCCGCGTGAAACGAAAGGGGCTTTGGCTTCGGCAATCCGCTTCAGCGCATCGGCGGCGCTTGCCGCCCCGGCAATGCCCGCCGGATCGCCGGCCGGACCAACGAGCACGAAATCATTGTACATCAGATCATAACGTTTCACCCCGAACCCGTCGCGGACGAATTTTTCCTCCGACGGCTTGTGATGGACCAGCAGCACATCGGCATTACCCTCGCGCGCCAGGCGGATCGCCGCGCCGGTGCCCACGGCGACAACATGAACATCAATCCCCGTCTTCCGGCTGAACAGGGGCAGAAGATAATCAAACAGCCCCGAATTCTGGGTCGAGGTGGTCGAGGCCACGGTAATGAAGCGACCCGCCTGCGCCGGTGCATCACTCCAGAAAAGCGCGGTCAGGAAAAGAACGGCTGCCGCCGGCAGTTGAACAAACAACCGTATACCTGCCTTCATCATGGCTCAGATTCCCTTTCTGCCATTGCCCGTATTGCCACCTTCGGCATCGGGCATGTAACCACCGCCACGGCGGCGTTTCCACCACAGCAAGCGCCCGGCAAGAAAATCCCGGGCCAGATCGTTCCGCGGTCCGGCAAAAAACCGTTCCGCCGGTGCCTGCTCCTTCAGCCGTCCCCGGAAGAGAAACAGGATTTCATCCGCCATGCGCCGCGCCTGCCCCAGATCATGCGTGGTCATGATGATGGTGGTACCGCCATCGGCGATTTCGCCGATCAGTGCCTCGATGGCATGGGCGGCGGGCGGGTCGAGACTGGCGGTCGGTTCATCGAGGAACAGCACCTGCGGGCGCAGGGCCCAGGCCCGCGCCAGGGCAAGGCGCTGCTGCTCGCCCAATGACAGCAGCCGCGCCGGCTGATCGGCAATGCGTTCAAGCCCCGTCCGCGCCAGCACCTCACCGATACGACGGCGCCGCTCGGCCCGGCCTACCCCTTGGGCGGCCAGGGCAAAATCCATATTGGCCCGGGCCGTGCGTCGCATCATCACCGGGCGCTGAAAGACCATCGCCTGATGGCGGGCCGGATCCTGCCCCGCCGCGCCGTGCCAATGCAGGCTGCCGCCATCCGGGCGCAGCAGGCCGTGGCAGAGGCGCAGCAGCAGGGTTTTCCCGGCACCATTGGGGCCGATGACGAAATAACGCCGCCCTTCCTCGAACCGGCAGGAAATGTTCTTGATCAGCCGGTGACGGCCGGTGCCGTAAGAGACATCAGCCAATTCCAGGGGCAGAATGCTTTCAGGCGCCCTCATAGGGCATGACGGCGGCGCGCCGCCTCGTTGACGCTGAAAGCCGCGAAATTGATCCCGAAGGAAAGCGTCAGCAGCACCAGCCCCAGCCCCAGGGCCATGGACAGGGCGCCCTTGCTGGCCTCCAGCGCGATCGCCGTGGTCATGACCCGGGTGACATGGTCGATGTTGCCGCCGACG
>CAYXDL010000019.1:0-4623 GCA_964463775.1 uncultured Hyphomicrobiales bacterium | reverse complement strand
CACCGCGCCAACCTCGGCGCTGGCGCGGCCGAAACCGGCAAGAACCGCCGTCAGAAGGGCGAAACGGCCATCCCAGAGCAGCGCGCGGAGCCGCCCGAAGGGGGTGACGTTCAGAGAGCTGAGCTGATCGGCATATTCCTCATGCATATCGGCGATGACCTGCCGCGACAAAGCCGCGATGATCGGGGTGACCAGCAGCACCTGGGCGATGATCATTGCCGCCGGGGTGAACAGCAGTCCGAAGACCCCGAATGGCCCCGAACGCGACAACAGCAGATAGACGATCAGCCCGATGACCACCGGCGGCATGCCCATCAGCATATTGGTCAGCACCACCAGAAACCGCCGCCCGGGAAAGCTGTACAGCGCCAGCGCCGCCCCGGCGGGCAGACCGATCAGGGCGGCGATGGCAACAGCACTCAGGCTGACGGTCAGCGACAGGGCGATGATTTCAAGCAGATCCGCATCAAGGCCGATGATCAGATCCAGAGCCGTCGAAAATGCCTGCCAGATGTCGTTCATCAGCGCCTGCCATGGATTACGTGCATATGGGAAAAGGGATGCGAAGACATTCCCAATATGCTCATTAACCGAATTGCGCCCGATACTGTCAAGGCACTGCCCCGCCCTGCCGCCTGTCCGCCAGGCGGGCGATAAGCCCGGCGAGGGCGGGGGCGGGAGAAATCTCCGCCCGGCGGACGAGCACGGTCGGCAGGATCAGCGGTGCCTCCTCCCCTGCCGGCCAGCAACGCAGCCGTCCTTCATAAAAGGGGCGCCCGGCAGCGGCACGCGGCAGCAGTGTCACGCCCAGCCCGGCGGCAACGGCGGCCAGAATGCCGTCCAGCGTGCCCATCTCCATGACCGAAACCGGCGCGCAGGCATGAAAGCGCCGCCAGTGTTCGGCCATGCTGCGATAGGAGCAGCCCTGTCTGAATACCAGCAACGGCCGCGTGGCGATTTCCGCCGGATCGCGGGTATCCGTATCCGTCAGCAGCACGATTTCCTCATCAAAGGCCGGATGTTCGGCCAGTTCGGGATGGCGGATGCGCCCGCCGACAAAGGCCGCATCCAGCCGCCCGGCCAGCACATCGGCGATCAGATCATCCGTCGGGCCCGTACGCAGCCCCAGGCGCAACGCGGGATGCTCTTTGCGTAAACCGGCCAGCAGCGGCACCAGCCGCGTGGCCAGGGTCGATTCCATGCTGCCGAGAACGAGCCGCCCGTCATCGCCGTCAACGGCACGGCGCGCCTGCTCCATCGCCGTCAGCACCAGGCGCGCATGAACCAGCAGCGTCTCCCCCGCCGCTGTCAGGCTGACCCCCCGGCGGTTGCGAATGAACAGGGGCCGGCCGAGTTCCTCCTCCAGCCGCCGGATATGGGCGGTGACATTCGATTGTACCGTATTCAGCCGCTTCGCGGCGGTGGAAATGGCGCCGCTTTCGGCAACGGCGGCGAAGATATGCAGAGCCTTGCTGTCCATCACTATTCATCTGAATAAGAGATACCAGTGATCATTAATAATCATTATTGCAGATAGTAGAGCGATGCTATTCTTCGCACAAGCAATTTCGGAGGCAGAGCATGCAATGGCGCGACACAGGGCTTGGTTTCGGCATCGTCACGATTATCCTGCACTGGATCGGCGCCGGGGCGCTCATCACCTTCTACGTTCTGGATGCCGCCCGCCTCGGCGGCTGGACGGCCGCAGAAACCTGCTGGCCGGTGGTGGCCCTGGCTGCGGCAGGCATCAGTGCCTTCCGTCTGTTCTGGCGTTATCTGTGGCATCATCCCCTGCCCCTGCCGGGCGTGGCGCCGCTTTCGGTGCTGCTTGCCCGCGCCGTCGCCATTGCGCTGCTGCTTTCCGGCGTGATCCTGCCGCTGCTGGGCTGGGCCGAGTTTTACCGGGGTCCCGAGGGGGTGGCGGGCGGCACGCTCCGCCTGTTGCACAGGCTGGGCCTGCTGGCCGCCATCCTGGGGCTGGCGCTGCATGTGGCAGGCGGGCTGCGTCAGCAATTCATGCTGCGCAACCGGGCCTTGTCACGACTGCTCGGCGCCCGGGTCGAACTGTGAGGAGAAGGTCATGAGCCAAAGCAGGGCTGCCGCCCTTTGCGGCATCGCAACGCCGGTCTTTCAGGCAGGCATGGCCGGGCTGGCCGGGCCGGATCTGGTCGCGGCGGTCAGCGAGGCGGGCGGCCTCGGCCATCTGGGCGGGCTGCGCCAGCCGCCATCGATGCTGCGACAGTGGATCCGCGCGGTCAGGGGGCGCACGTCACGGCCTTTCGGCGTCAATCTGGTGCCGGCCTATGGCGGGCCCGAGGTTTTCGAGGCCCAGATCAGCGTGGCGCTGGAGGAGAAGGTCCCCGTCATCTCCCTGTTTTACGGCGATTTCACCGCCCTGCTGCCACGCCTGCGCGCGGCGGGGGTGATCAGCATGGTGCAGGTGGGATCACTGGCCGAGGCACAACGGGCAGCAAAAGCCGGTGCCCATATCATCATTGCCCAGGGGATGGAGGCAGGCGGCCATATCCGTGGCCGCACCCCCCTGTGTGCCCTGCTGCCGGCCGTGGCCGCCGCCCTGCCCGATATGCCGGTGCTGGCCGCCGGCGGCATCGTCGATAAAAGCTCGGTAAGGGCCGCCCGCTGCTTGGGGGCCGACGGTGTCTGGGCGGGTACCCTGTTTCTGGCCACGGATGAATCACTGGCCCATGATATCTACAAACAGCGCCTGCTGCAGGCGGGGCCTGATGATACGGAATTCCGCACCGGCTATTCCTTCGGCTGGAAATACGGCACGCCGCACCGGGTACTGCCGGGGCGGCAAGGGTTCAATCCGCTGCGCCTCGTCGGTGGCGGCGCCCGGCGTCAGGACGATGCGGCCATGGCCGAAAAACTCTCGCTGTATGCGGGCTGCGGTGTCGGGCGGATCGCCGATATCCGCCCGGCGGGTGAACGGGTCGCGGCACTTGCCGCCGGTTTTGATGATTGACCCTCCCGCCCTCACACCGCCTGTGCGGCCGCATGGGCGGAAGACCAGGCCCATTGAAAATTGTATCCGCCAAGATGGCCGGTCACATCGACCACCTCACCGATGAAATACAATCCCGGCACATCGCGCGCCTCCATGGTTTTCGAGGAAAGCGCGCGGGTATCGACACCACCAACGGTCACTTCCGCGGTGCGGTAGCCTTCGCTGCCTGAGGGAACGATGCGCCAGGCATTGACAGCCCCGCCCAGCATGCGCAAATCTCTGTCGGCCATTTCCGCCAGGGGCCTGCCCTCATCTCCGCCGATGAGGGCGGCAAGACGGCGGGGAAGGTGCCGCCCAAGAACCGTCACCGGGCGGGAGCGGGGATTGCGTTTCTTTGCCATCAGCAATTCGGCGGCAATATCGGTTCCCGGGCACAGATCGATGAGAATTTCCTCCCCCTCCCGCCAGTAGGAGGATATCTGCAGCATCGCCGGACCCGACAGACCGCGATGGGTGAACAGAATATCACCGTCGAAGCGGATCCGGCCGCAGGTAACCCCGGCACCGCTGACGGCGATGCCCGAAAGGGTGCGGGTACGGGCCAGCAGGGGCTGATCGAAGGTCAGCGGCACCAGCCCGGGACGTACGGGAATGACCGGCAGGGAAAACTGCCGCGCGATACGGTAGCCGAAATCGCTGGCACCGATCTTGGGAACGGACAGGCCGCCGGTGGCGATCACCAGCGACGATGCGCAATAGGTTCTTTCCGCGCTATGCGCCAGAAAGGCACCCTCTGCCGTTATTGCGATCCTCTCCACCGCTGTGCCCGGGACGACATCCCCTCCGCCATCCTGGCAGCGGCGCAACAGCATATCGACAATATCCATGGCGGAACGGGCGCAGAACAACTGCCCGGCCGCTTTTTCGCGCCAGGCAATGCCGTTTTCATCGACCAGACGGAGAAAATCGCGCGGGCTGAAACGTTTCAGTGCCGAAACGGCAAAGCGGGGATTGTCAGAAATGAAATGGCCGGCATCGGCATTCAGATTGGTGAAATTGCACCGCCCGCCGCCGGATATGCGGATCTTTTCGCCCAGGCGGCGGGCATGATCGATCACCACGACGCGGCGCCCGCGCCGCGCCGCCACACCGGCGCAGAACAGTCCCGCGGCACCGGCGCCGATGATCAGCACATCCGTTCGTTCCGTTTTACCATGGCGTTTCATGGGCGGCTTTGTAGCATGACACCGACGGCTGTCATCCTTTTTCATGGTGCCGTGTGTCCGTGGATTCACGGGCTCGTGTCTTGCCATTCAGAAAGGCATGACCATTTCTGATTATGCCTCATATGCAGAAACTTGGGTGAGATGACCCTCTATACGGATATTAATGCCGATCTGAACGCACCCGCCGAATGCGACACGGCCCGGCTGGCATGGATGCAAACCCCGCGCGCCGATGTCCGGCGCAAGCCGCTGGAACGCATCGGCGGGGAAATGGCTGCCCGCGCCACCACCCTTGTGCGCTATGGCCCCGGCGCCTCCTTTCATGCCCATGACCATCCGCAGGGGGAGGAAATACTGGTGCTTGAGGGCGTCTTCTCCGATGAACACGGCGATTATCCCGCCGGTACCTGGCTGGCCAACCCGCCGGGA
>CAYXDL010000018.1:11105-13794 GCA_964463775.1 uncultured Hyphomicrobiales bacterium | reverse complement strand
CCTCATAAGCGCGGGCCAGGGATGGCGGATCGAAATCATCCCGGATCAGCCCCTTGGAGGGAGAGGCCTTTTTCAGTTCGGCGATCAGCCCGTAGCCATGAGCACTGGCCCGGGCCAGCCGGTCGCGGAAACCGCGCGGGGGTGTCTGTGCGCGGGCTTGTTCCTCCAGCACGCTGAGCGGCACGGATTGCCTGCGGGCGGCGACATGTTCACGTTTGCGTTCGCAGATCTGCTGCAGAATATCGCTCACGGCTGATGTCCGTTTTCGTTATGGCGGTTGGTGATTTCGATCAGCTGATCCAGCCGCTGCCGGGCGCGGCCGCTGTCGATCGCCTCGGCAGCCATGGCTGCCCCCTCGCGCAGATCCTTCGCCTTGTCGGCAACGATCAGTGCCGCGGCGGAATTCAGCAGCACGATGTCGCGATAGGCGCCGGGGCGTCCTTCGAGCACGGCGATCAGATCACGGGCGTTTTCCTCGGGCAGGCCGCCTTTCAGATCCTCGTCCCTGGCGCGGGGCAGGCCCGCATCCTCGGGCGTTACCTCGAAGCTGCGGATATCGCCATCCTTCAGTTCGGCGACGACCGAGGGGCCGGTGGTGGTCAGTTCATCCATGCCGTTGGAGCCATGAACGATCCAGACCTTTTCCGAACCCAGATTGCGCAGCACATTGGCCAGTGGCTCGACCCATTTGGCATCGAACACACCCATGAGCTGGCGTCTGGCCCTGGCCGGATTCGAGAGGGGGCCGAGCAGGTTGAAGATGGTGCGGGTGCCAAGTTCGACCCGCGTCGGCCCGACATGGCGCATGGCCCCGTGATGACGGGGGGCCATCAGAAAACCGATATTGGCCTTGCGGATTGCCTCGGCGATCAGGGAAAAATCGGCATCGATATTCACGCCGAGCGCCGTCAGCACATCCGCAGCCCCGGTTTTGGAAGACAGGGCACGGTTGCCATGTTTGGCCACCGGCACGCCGCAGGCGGCGATCACGAAGGAGGTAGCGGTGGAGATATTTACCGATCCCTTGGCATCGCCGCCGGTGCCGCAGGTATCTATGGCATCGTCCGGTGCCTCGATGGACAGGGCTTTCTCGCGCATGACCATGGCCCCGCCGGTAATTTCATCGACGGTTTCCCCGCGCACCCTGAGCGCCATGAGAAAGGCCCCCATCTGCGATGGCGTCGCATCGCCGGACATCATGATGTTGAAGGCGGTCTTTGCCTCTTCCAGGCTCAGGGGGGTTCCGTCGGCGACGATGCCGATAAGGCGCTTGAAATCGTTGATATCCTGGCTCATGCCGCCTTGTCTCCGCTTCTGGTCAGGTCGAGAAAGTTCTTCAGCAGGGCGTGCCCGTGTTCGGAGGCGATGCTTTCGGGATGAAACTGCACGCCATGGATCGGGTAGTGGCGATGGGACAGGCCCATAATGGTGCCGTCCTCGGTCTCGGCAGTGATTTCCAGGCAATCGGGCAGGGTATCCCGCTCCACTGTCAGCGAATGGTAACGCGTGGCGGTGAAGGGGGCGGGAATGCCGCGAAAGATGCCGCCGCCATGATGATGGATGAGGCTGGTCTTGCCATGCATCGGCGGGGTGCGGACGATGCGCCCGCCAAAGGCCTGGCCGATGGACTGATGTCCCAGGCAGACGCCAAGGACCGGCAACCGCCCCTTGGCGGCGGCGAGCAGGTCCAGGCAGATGCCGGCATCGTCCGGTGTGCAGGGGCCCGGGGAAATGACGATGGCCTCGCAGCCGCTGTCCATGACGTCGCCGACCGTGATGCGGTCGTTGCGGTGAACCCGGATTTCGGCACCGAGTTCGCCGAGGTAATGGACAAGGTTGTAGGTAAAGCTGTCGTAATTGTCGATAAGGATGATCATGGCCGGGCCGGGATGAATGATGAAGACGGATTCTGCCGCTGTGAATTCTGCCGTTGTGGATTTTGCTGGTTTAACGGACCGGTCATTGCCGGTTCACGCAGCCGCGCCATATCCGGCGCCGGCGGCATCGGCCGGGAGGCCGGTCATGGACGGTACGATATGCACGGTGACGGGGCATGTGAAACCTCATCCTTCGGAAAACGCCGCAATTTAACACGATCGGCACGGCGCCCGGCAATATTAATTTCTCGACATGGGCGGTGAAAATACTTACCCATTTTTCAGGGGGAGTTTGAAGGAGCGGAACGTTAGCGATGGCGGAACGCAAAAGAAAGGCAGCCAGCGCCAGGGTCTTGCTGAAGCATGCCCGCCAGCGCCGCCGCTCAAACCGCCGTTCGCGGCGGCGGACGGGGCTGGCCGCGCGTCTGGGCGGATTTCTGGCCGGTTTTCTCGGTGGTCTGGTGCTGGGCGGCGCCATTCTTGCCGGGTTGTGGTTTGCGTTTCAGTCCTTTGATCGTCAGCGCCCGGCCCCCGGACAGATGCGCGAGCAGCGCTATCTGCCGCCCTCTCCGCCGGAAAAACCCGAATGGGAACGGGAACCACCGCCGAAATCCGGCAGGCTTGAGGGAAGCAGGCGGGTCGGTCATGTTCTTGCCGCCGCCCTGCCGGCCCTGCCCCCGTGGCGGCGCTATGCCGCTGCCGCTGCCGCCGGCAAGGGACCGCGCATTGCCCTGGTGATCGATGATCTCGGGCTTTCGCGCCGCCGCACCTATCGTGCCCTGTCCCTGCCGGTGCCGCTGACGGCGGCGATT
>CAYXDL010000018.1:0-11095 GCA_964463775.1 uncultured Hyphomicrobiales bacterium | reverse complement strand
TTCTGCCTTATGCGCCTTCGCCGCAGAAGCTGGCCGACGATGCCCGGCGCATGGGGCGTGAAGTGCTGGTTCATCTGCCGATGGAGCCGCGGAACAGCGATGCCGATCCGGGGCCCAACGCCCTGCTGGCGGGGCTGAGCAAGGCAGAGCTGCGCCGCCGCCTGAACTGGAACCTGAACAGGTTCAGCGGTTATGTCGGCGTCAACAACCATATGGGCAGTCGTTTCATGCAGGATCAGGCAGGCATGACCCTGCTGATTGCTGAACTGACGCGGCGGCAGCTGCTGTTTCTCGATTCGCGCACCATAGCCCCGTCCCTGGGTTATGACATGGCCCGGGCGGCCGGGCTGCCCGTGGCTGGGCGGGATGTTTTTCTCGACATCGATGGCAATGGCAGCGATGTGGCCCCGCAGCTGCACGAGGCCGAGCGCATCGCGCGCAGGACAGGTCTGGCCATCGTGATCGGCCACCCGCATGACAATACGCTCAAGGCACTGGAGGACTGGATCCCCGCCGCACTGGCCCGTGGATTTGTCTTTGTGCCGATCACGGCGGCTGTCCGCCTTCCGGTGCAGAGCTGAGCAGGCCCTGCCCGAAGGGGCCGAGGTTTTCCGCCCCCGCCGCCCTGAGGAGGAAGCATTCCATGGGCGAGGGAAGATGGATTTCCGTTTTCCCGGGCAGCAGCCGCTTCGCGGCCATGGCAAGAGCCTGGCGTGCCGCATTGTTCCCGTGATTGATGAACAGGGCCCCGGGCTGATGTTTGCGGGCGCGGATCCAGTCCAGCAGGTGGCGCTGATCGGCATGGGCGGAATAGAAATCGACCCTGCTGATAGTGGCGCGGACAGGAACGTTCTGGCTGTCAATGGCAATATGCGCCGGTTTTTTGCATAGGGCATGCCCCAATGTTCCGGGGGCCTGATAGCCGCTGAGAATGACAGTGCAGGCGGCATCGGGCAGCATGGCGGCAAGATGATGGCGGATGCGCCCGCCCTCGCACATACCGCCGGAGGCGATGATGACGGCGCCCCGGCGGGGCTCATCCAGGGCCTGGCTGCCTGTGGCAGCACCGATGAAGTGGAAATTGCCCCGGCGCATGATGTCCCGCAGTTCGCCGCCAAGCCAGTGGGTGAAGATATCCGTGGCCCGGCTGGCCAGAGGCGAATCGATGAAGACGGGCACATTGGCCAGATGTCCCCGGTCATGCAGCATGGCGAAATCGGCCAGCAGTTCCTGTGTTCGTTCGATGGCAAAGGCGGCGATCAGCACCGGACCACCCCGCCGCAGCCCTTCCAGAACCAGTTGACAAAGCCTTTCCTGTCGCTGACGGGGTGAAAGCGTCGGTCTGTTCCGGCCGCCATATGTGGATTCGACAACCAGATGCGCGGGGCCGGAGGGCGCCTCGGGCGGGGGCAGCAGGGGCGATGTTCCCGTGCCGATATCGCCCGAGAAGACAATATGTGCCGGCAGGCCGCCATCGGTGCCGCTCAGTTCGGCGCTGGCCGAACCGAGAATATGCCCTGCATTCCACAGGCGCAGGCGGATCCCGTCACCCAGATCGCGCCAATCCCCGTAGGTAAGCGGCTTTATCAGGCCAAGGGCGGCGCGGACATCGGCCTGTCGGTAAGAGGGGGGCGCGGGGTCGGAATTTTCAGTACCGATCCGGGCGGCATCGCTCAGAATCACCGAAAGCAGTTCGGCCGTTGGCGGGGTGCAGTGAATGCTGCCGCTGAACCCTTCACGCTGCAGGCGCGGCAGGTATCCGGCATGATCCATATGGGCGTGAGTAATGACAATATCGTCGATCAGGGCAGGATCGACCGGGAAGAGGGGGGCTTCCGCAGGGAGGGCGGTGTGAGGGGGAGTAGGAACCTCCTGCCCCTGATAGAGGCCGCAATCGATCAGGATGCGGCGAGGGGGCCGGCGGCAAGGGGGCGCGGCGGGACAGATGAGCAGCGTGGCGGAGCCTGTCACGGTGCCGGCCGCGCCGATGAAGCACAGATGCGGGTATCCTGCCATCTGTCTGTTATGAAGCGGAAAACGGCCCCGGAAACGGATTCCGGGGCCGATGCGGCTTAGCGGGACATCATGACAGGTACCGTCATGTGTTCCAGCAGGTGGCGGGTGGCACCGCCGAAGACCAGTTCGCGAATACGGGAATGGCCATAGGCACCCATGACCAGCATGTCGATCGACATATCGGAGACGGCATCGAGGATGGCATCACCTACCGAAATGTCGCGGGCGATGGTGTGGCGGGCCTCGGCGTTCACACCATGGCGGGCCAGATGGGTGCAGATATCCGCGCCGGGTTCATGATCGGATTCGGGCGGGTTGACCGAAAAGACGATGACCTGTTCGGCCCGTTCCAGAAACGGCATGGCATCGTGCACCGAACGGCTGGCTTCGGCACTGCCATCCCAGGCGACCATGATCCGCTGGCCCATATTCTTGTAATCGCCGACATAGGGAACGATCAGCAGGGGGCGGCGGACGGTCATGACGATTTCACCGGCGACATCGATATCGGCATCCGTATCGGGATCGTCCTGGCTGACCACCGTCAGATCGGCATAACGGGCCTGCAGGGCAACCTGATCGGGTACGTAACCATGCTCAAGGCGCCATTCGTACAGGATATCCTCACCCTTTGCTGCCTTTTCGAAACGTTCGCGGATTTTCTCCGCCTTCTGCTCGGCCTCACGTTCAAGCTGCTGGAAGATTTCGGGCGGAATACTGACCCCGGCATAAGAGGGTATCTGCGGCGGCGCGATGACGTGCAGCCCGATCAGATGGGCGCCGAAATCACGGGCCACCTTGCAGGCAACAGGCAGGGCATTGTCTTTTTCCTGGGCGTGGAAAAGTATGGTTTTAATCGACATTTCGTTCTCCTGTCCGATTGTTCGTCACTGTTGTTGTTCGTTACTGCTCATTCCGCCCGGTTCAGGCCGCTTCCGTATCCGTTGCCGCCCCGGTCCGCGGGAATTCGTTCCATCCTTTACCTTGGATGTATTCAATCACCGGCATTGTTCAATGGCGTTGATGGAAATCAATATTTCATGATTGATCCAGGTCAAGGAAGAGCGGCGGCGACGATGAAATACTCCCTGCCAACGAGGACGAAACAAGAAGGGAAAGAATTGATCGGTTTGCCGGAGGGATATCCCGGATTTTGTTGGAGGATATCTGCTCGGGCTCAGGGTTTCAGCCGCTGTCTTTCTACTCTGCGGTTGGAAACAAGGATGCGGTTTCAGCATCATCAGTCTGATATGCCCATCCTTGCCCATCTCCTCGCCCCTTAGCCGTTGCTGCCGGCCCCAATACCGGCGCAACGGCTTTTTTTTGGTTTTCCCGGTTTTTGTTTTCTTCCGGTTTTGGTCTTCCTGCAGTTCTGTCCCATAACGGCCTGGCCACAGGACAATGCACGTCATGCGCAACCCCCTGCATCGTGCTTTTCAGACTTCAGACATCCGGCAGTCAGTCAAACATATTCAGCAGGTATCTTCAGGTTTCTGCCATGTGCCCTTGTTTGTCCCCCTCGATTGCGCGGCGGAATTTTAGATCACACTGCAGAAAATGTTAAGAATAAAAGCTTTGATAACAATATATTGTGTCAAAGCTTAAAAAAACTGTCATTTGATGCTATGCTGTCCGCAACAATCGGCAAAGACCGTTGGGAATATAACAGGCGGCCCGTATCCGGGCCGGTACAGGGCAGGAGAGATAGCGTGGTTGCTCGTCCATATCACAGATCACTGGATAATTTCGCCATGATCACCATAGCACGTGTTGAAATAACCCGTCCGTGGGACTGGCTCAGCCGGGGCTGGGAGGACTTCAGGCATTGCTGGAAGACCAGCGTGCTGGCGGGACTGCTCGTCGCGGTTCTGGGCTGGATTCAGACCTGGGCGGCGATGCGGCTCGATTATATGGTGATCGTTCCCATTCTGGCGACGGGTTTTGCCCTTGTCGCCCCGCTTTTCGCGGTCAGTCTCTATGATTCCTCCCGCCGCCTGGCCAAGGGGCAGGAACCATCCGTATGGACAATGATTGCAGCCCCGTGCCGGGCACCGGGGCAGTTGGCGCTGCTCGGGATGATGCTGTTTCTTTTCCTTCTGTTGTGGGTCCGGGTAGCCAGCCTGCTGTTTGCTCTGTTTGTCGGCAGCGAGAGTTTCAGCATGACCAGTCTGATGGAGCGGATGCTCACCACCGCTGACGGGCTGACCTTTCTCATCATCGGCACGGCGATCGGCGCTGTCTTCGCGCTTGTCGCCTATGCGCTCAGCGTGATTTCGCCCCAATTCATCCTGGCCGGCAAGGGGGAGGCCTTTTCCGCCATGATGATAAGCATGCGCGCCGTGGCCGCCAATCCGGGACCGATGCTGTTATGGGCATGGATCATTTCCGGGCTGCTGCTGATCGGCATCGTCACCTGGTATGTGGGGCTGATCGTGATCTTTCCGGTGCTGGGCCATGCCAGCTGGCATGTCTATCAGGACCTCATCGGCGAGGGCGAGGCCACAGGGCAGAAGTGACAGGGTCCGCCGGTCAGCACACTGCAAAATGGTGAATTGCAAAATGGTGACGGGTCAGGCGGAATGAGGACAGGTCACGATACGTGTGCGTCAGCCGGAATGAAGGGGTTCGGCTGACGCCTTCCCGGAGCCTTCATTGTTGTGGCTTGTCTTCATCATCATCGAACAGGATGCGCCAGGCGGCCCCGTCAAGATCGTCATATTGTCCTGAACGGATGCTCCAGAGAAAGGCGCCAAGGCCGAGCAGGCCAAGAAACAGGGCCGCCGGTATCAGATAAAGCAGACCGGTCATGCCATCGCCCCCCTGGTTTCAGATGTTCCGGTTTCAGCAGCGGGCTTGCCGTCTTGCCTGTTTCTGACGGCGGCATGGCGTATCCGATGAAAAAAGAGCTTCAGGCGCATGGCATTCAGGGTTACAGCCAGGGATGATCCCGACATGGCAATGGCGGCAATCAGCGGGGTCACGATTCCGGCAAAGGCCATGGGAACGGCGATGAAATTATAGGCTACCGAGAGGGCGAAATTCTGCAGGATCAGCCGCCGCGCCCTTTTTGCGGTTTCAATGATGGTGATGACCGGCTGAAGGGAGGCTCCGGAAAAAACGGCATCGGCGGCAGCACGGGCGATATCGGTGCCTCCGGCGGGGGAAAGGGAGACAAAGGCGCCGGCAAGGGCAGGCCCGTCATTCAGCCCGTCACCGACCATCAGCACCTTCCTGCCCTGACGGGCAAGATTTTCAAGGTATGCGGCCTTGTCGGCGGGGCGCTGGTCGGCATGGTACTCCCCGATACCGACGGCAGCGGCCAGACGCGCCACCGCTGTCTCCCGGTCGCCGGAAAGAATGGCAAGCCTGTAACCCATTGCCTTCAGCCGGGCTATGGTTTCCGCCGCATCGGCGCGTGGCAGATCATCCAGCACGAAGCATACGGGGGCGCTGCCGGCACACGCCAGCCAGATTTGCGCCATGCCGCTTTCTTCAGCCGTTTCAGGCGCTTGCCCGTTCGTGTCAATACCGCACCAGCGGGCGCTGCCCAGGCGTATTTCGCGGTTTTCGTCATCCCGTCCACGGATGCCGTAGCCGGGCCGTTCCTCGATATCATGCAGATGAGGCAGGCGCAGATGCATTTCTGCCGCGGCGGTGGCGATCGCTCTTGACAAGGGGTGGCGGCTTTCGCGCGCCAGGGCGGCGGCAAGGGCCAGATCATCGCGCGTATAGGATCCCGGACGTAATTGCGGCTGTCCCAGCGTCAGTGTGCCGGTTTTGTCGAACACGATGGTGTCGGCAATGGCGATGCGTTCAAGCGCATCCGGGGATTTAAGCAGGATGCCATTGCGCATCAGCCCGCCCGATGCCACGACCTGAACGGCCTGGACCGCAAGTCCGAGGGCGCAGGGGCAGGTGACAATCAGAACGGCAATGGCATTGAGCAGCGCGACCTGCCATCCGGCGCCCATGGCCAGCCAGGCGGCGAAGCACAGGGCGGCAAGTATGTGAACGGCCGGAGCATAGTAGCCTGCGGCGCGTTCGGCCAGACGGACATAGCGGGCACGGCCCTGCTCGGCCCGCTCGATCAGGCGGACGATTTCCGCCAGAAGCGTATCCTCGCCCGCCGCATCGATACGGATACGCGCCGGCGTGCCGACATTCATTGTGCCGGCATAGATGCGCCCGCCGCGGGCGGTCTTCTTCGGCAGGGTTTCGCCGTCGATCATCGATGTGTCAAACAGGGTATCGTCGCTGATCAGGACGCCATCTGCGGGCACCCTTTCCCCTGCGGCAACATGGACGATCATGCCGGGCTGCAGGTCGCGGGCGGGCAGGGCACGCAGGCTGCCGTCCTCTTCCTCCACCTGGGCGGCGACCGCCCCCAGCAGCATCATCTGTGTGGCGGCGGAACGGGCGTTTTCCCGGGCCCGCCGGTCGAGATAACGGCCGATGTTCAGGAAGAACAGCAAAGTGACGGACGCATCGAAATAGGCATGCTCGCCGCCATTGATGGTTTCGAACAGACTCATCGCCCCGGCCAGCACCACAGCCAGGCTGATCGGCAGATCCATGGTCATGCGTCCCGCCTTCAGCCCTTCAAAGGCGCCCTTGTAGAAAGGCATACCGGCAAAGGCAATGGCGGGAAGGGCGATCAGAGCGGATATCCAGTGCAGGAAATCCCGCGTTGCCGGGCCCATGTCTGAAACGGCGCCGGACCATACGGCAACGGAAATCAGCATGACATTGGCGGCGGCAAAGCCGGAAACGGCCATGGCACGCAGCAGGTCGCTGTCCTTGCGGCCTTCGATTTCGCGCAGCCGCTCGGGTGAGTAGGGGACGGCGCGATAACCCAGCATGGCCAGACGGCTGGTCAGGGTTTTGCCCAAGGAACGCTCGCCCCGCCAGAGGAGGGCAAGACGGCGGGTCGAAAGATTGACCCGGGCCTGCAGAACGCCGGGAACGGGTTTCAGTGCATGTTCGATATGGGGGATGCAGGCCGCGCAATCGATGTTTTCCACCGCCAGGTCGAGCGCATAGCGCCTCTCACCGGTTTCGGGGTCGCAGCCGGCTTCACGTATGAATGCTTCCGGATCGCTGGCAGGGGTGGGGGAGATGGTTGTCTGATCGGGTCCGCCCTCCGCTGCGGTACCGGCCGCCAGGGCACCGGCCGGACAGCAGAGGGAGGCGCTGTCCGGCGCCGCTGGTTTGTGAAATTGTCCGGGTCCTATTCCAGCCATATCTCGCGCTCAACGAGGAAGGTTTCCCCCTTGGGATCGCTCAGGGTGATCTCCAGCAGCCATTGCCCCTTGACGGCCGGGTCGATGAACAGTGCGTATTCGCCGTTTTCACGGTCATTGACATCGACGCTCCTGTCGCGGCGGCTGTCAACGGGGTGTTTGAGGATAACCCCGGAAACGATACCCGATAAGGGCAGGGCATTACGATCCTTCAGTGTGATACGGATTTCCCTCATTTTCGAGGCGGGCAGAATGCTGACGCCAAGCTGCCAGCCACGATCGCGCAGTTCCGTGCGCTTGCGCAGGGTCTGATTGTATTTGAGCCCTTTTTCATACGGGTTTTCAAAGATCAGACCGGGAAAGGTATCCAGGGCGAAAAAGACACCGGTACCATCGGCGATCAGCATTACCGCGAAGAAAGCGACGACCATCGCCAATACCTTGCCGCCGGTCAGTTTTTTCTGGTTCTGTGACATTGCGATACTCATTTCCCGGGTCCTCTGAAAACGCTTTCATGGCGCAGGACCTCGCCGGTTTCTACATCCCTGACGCGGAAATCGAATTCCTCGGCCCCGCTGTCGAGCGCATCAGCAGGCACAATAACGAAAACACGCAGGGATTTCACCTGATCTGGCCCCACAGTGACAGGAATGCGGCTTTGCGGCGTTTTGGACTTGACGCCAATGACCTTCAGCTTCGCATCGGGCAGGCCGGCGACGCTCAGTTCCAGCTTGCGTGTTTTGTGGGCCTTGTTCAGGACCTTGATGGTATAGCCATCGCGGATCGAGCCGTCATTCAGCGTGATATAGAGCGGGTTACGGTCTCGCAGGACATTCAGTTCCAGATCGCCGCGGTTAAGCAGCGTATACAGCATGCCGCCGCCGACCAGGGCGATCAGCAGGGCATAGACAATGGTGCGCCCGCGAATGAATTTCGGTTTCGTTTTCTTGTACGGATCGTCATGGGTCACGGCCTCAAGCCCGGCAAGGGTATCGTATCCGATCAGGCCGCGCGGCAGGCCCAGCTTGTCCATCACCGCATCACAGGCGTCGATGCACAGGGCACAGTTGATGCATTCGAGCTGCAGACCGTCGCGGATATCGATGCCCATGGGGCAGACCGCGACACATTGCTTGCAGTCGATGCAGTGACCGCGGTTGTCCCAGGATTCACCCTTTTTGTGCTTGCCGCGGGGTTCGCCACGCTTGGGGTGATAGGTGACCAGAAGCGACTGTTCATCGAACATCGATCCCTGAATACGGGGCCAGGGACACATATAGGTGCAGACCTGTTCGCGGGCGAAACCGCCGAACAGATAGGTTGTCAGCGTCAGGACGGCAATGGTGATATAGGCCACCGGCGGGGCGGTGAAGGTCAGCAATTCATGCGCCAGTGTCGGCGCATCGGCAAAGTAGAACACCCAGGCGCCGCCCGTCAGCATGCCGACTAGCAGCCACAAAACATGCTTGATCACCCGCTTGATGATTTTACTGGCTGTCCAGGGAGCCTTGTCCAGTTTGATGCGGGCATTGCGGTCGCCCTCGACCTTCCGTTCGATCCAGATGAACAGATCGGTCCAGACGGTTTGCGGGCAGGTATAGCCGCACCAGACCCGGCCGGCGATGGCCGTGGCCAGGAACAGACCCAGCGCGGCGATGATCAGCAGGCCGGTGACGTAATAGAATTCCTGCGGCCAGATTTCGATGAAGAAGAAATAAAATTTTCGTGCCGGCAGATCAAGCAGGATGGCCTGATCGGGCGCATCCGGCCCCCGGTCCCAGCGGATCCAGGGGGCAAGGTAATAAATACCGAGCGTCAGGACCATGATGGCCCATTTCAGTTTTCTGAACCGGCCCCGTGCCGCCTTGGGATGAATCTTTTCGCGTTTTTTGTAGAGTTTCCGCGTTTCCGCGGTGTTGACTGCATCGACATTGATTTTTTCAATGCCTTCAGCGGCATGCGCTGCCTGATCCTGTGCGGGCCGCTTGCCCATCCTGTTCACCCTCAATCAAATAGGGGGGCTGCCGCCCCCCTTGGTTTGACAGTTCCGAACTGTTAAATAGTGGTCTCGGCGGGAAAGTCCAGCACTATTCACCACCGCCGAGCGTATGCACGTATACGGCAAGCTGGCGGATGGTGGCTTCGTCCAGTTTCCCTTCCCAGGTCGGCATCACGCCGGCCCGGCCCTTGGTGATGGTTTCGATCACCGTGTCGCGATCCCCGCCATACAGCCAGATATTATCGGTCAGGTTCGGCGCGCCGACATCACGGCTGCCCTTGGCATCCTCGCCGTGGCAGGCAGCACAGTTTTCGGCAAAGATCTCCTCACCTTTCTTGTTGCCGGGCCCCTTGCCGCTGAGGGAGAGGACATAATCGGCCACAGCGGCGATTTCCTCCTTGCTCAGCGTCTCATCGAGACCGAAAGCAGGCATTTCACCGGAGCGGGTATCCTCATGAGTGGAACGGATACCGACATGGATGGTTGTGGAGATATCCTCCAGCGTACCACCCCACAGCCAGTCATTGTCCTGCAGATTCGGGTAACCGGGCGCCCACTGTCCGACGGAACCGTGGCACTGGGCGCAGTTGACGCCGAATGCCGAACGGCCGCCGGCCATGGCATATTCGAGAAGCTGAGGGTCATCCTCAATCTTGCTCAGATCCGCCTTGACCAGCTTGGCGTTCATCTCGCTGCGCGCGGCTTGGGCGGCGGCAAGATCGTCTGCCAGTTCCTGACGTTGGGAATAACCCAGCAGGCCCTTGGAATAATCATCGCCGAGGAAAGGCCATGCCGGCATCAGGATCCAGTAGCCGATCGACCAGATGATCGTGGCATAGAAGGTCCACAGCCACCAGCGGGGCAGGGGGTTGTTGAACTCCTTGATGCCGTCCCATTCATGGCCGGTTGTCTCCGGATCGGAAGGGTGGGTTTGAGGCTTGTTGTCGGCGGCGCTCATTTATCATCCTCCGTTAAGGGGCCCTCATCCTTGAAAGGAATATTGGCGGCATCCTCGAAGCTTTTCCTGTTACTCGGCCACAGGGCATAGACCACGGCAATGGCGAAGACAGCCATGAAGTAGTAAAGCCCGTAATTGGCGGAGAAATCGCGAACGGTTTCATAATCCATGACGATCTCCCCTAACGCTGATTGGCTTTTTCGTCATACTGCGAGAAGTCGACAAGGGTGCCGAGCATCTGCAGATAGGCGATCAGCGCATCAAGTTCCGTCGGAGCGCCCGGCTGGCGGTCGAAATTGCGCAGCTGCACGTTTTCGCCATAGGCCTCGATCAGGGCATCGGCATCGTCGCTGTCCGGGTCGAGCTGGGCCAGCAGGTCGCGCTTGGCGTTCTTGATCATGTCAGGGGTATAGGGAACTCCTTCCATGGCCAGGGTTTTCATCCGCTTGTCGATATCGTCGAATTTCAGCGGCGTTTTCGCCAGGAACGGATAGCCGGGCATGACCGATTCCGGAACCACGGCGCGCGGATTGGTCAGATGCAGGATATGCCAGTCATCGGAATAGCGTTTGCCGACGCGGGCAAGATCCGGCCCCGTGCGCTTGGAGCCCCACTGGAAGGGATGGTCATACATACTTTCCGCCGCCAGGCTGTAATGGCCGTAGCGCTCGTTCTCGTCGCGCAGCGGGCGGATCATCTGGCTGTGGCAGTTGTAGCAGCCCTCACGGATGTAGATATCCCGGCCCTTGAGTTCCAGGGGTGTGTAGGGGCGCATGCCTTTCACTTTTTCAATGGTACGCTCCAGATAGAAGAGCGGTGCGATCTCAACGATGCCGCCGATGGAGACGACGATCAGCACCAGCACCAGCATCAGCAGAGAGT